>JAYRUI010000398.1:0-3544 GCA_041919175.1 Rheinheimera sp.
AGTTTGGCAGTGGAAGGGCCAAGCAAATGCACTTGCATACCACCACCGGCGTCTCCCCAGCCAAATTGCGGTTTGGAACGCACCAGCACTGGCCAGTCTTTGCGGATAGCGTCTTTTACTTCATTCACCGGCACCGGCAATGGGTCAACAAACATAATGGTGGAGATGGCGTAGCCGGGTTGGTAATAGCTGTACACTGAGTCAATGTGAAACTTATCTTTATTGGCATAGAGGTAAGCTTCCATTTTACTGACTTCCTGCTCCACCTCAGCCAGGCTGTAATTACTCTGAATGTTGTAATTCAGAAATACCCGGTTGGAGTCGCCTTCATTGTCATCCCCACCAGACACCTGACTGATAGGAATGGCAATACTAAACAACAGCCCTATCGCAAGCAAAGTGGCAGCAATGGGTTTACGCATCACCCAGCGCAGGCATTTGCCGTAAAACAAGTCGGCTTTACTGGCTTTGGCATTTTCGCTACTGGTAATACTGCGGATACGGGTGGACAACCAGGGGATCAGTGTCAGTGCCATCATTAAGGACACGCCAAGCGAAATGGTAATAGCGATAGCAACATGCTCAAGGAAAACAGTGACATCTACTTTCTGGCCGATAATATTCGGTAAAAACACAATGGCAGTGGTTGCAGTGCCGGCCAGCACAGCCAGACTTACCCGATACACACCGCGCTCAGTGGCACGTCTCACATCAGTGTCGGTTGCCCTTTCGCGGAAAATACTTTCAGTCACCACCACTGAGTTATCTACCAGCATACCCACCGCCAGCATCAAGCCCATCATACTGAGCACATTTAAGCTGTAATCGAGGAAATACATCAGCCCCAGCGTAATTGCAATGGAAATGGGCACCGACATCACCACCAATAAGGTGGTGGGGATATGACGCAAAAACAGAAACAACACCCCAAAAGACAAGGCTGCGCCCATTGCGCCTGAGCCTAATAAATTCGATAACGAATCTGTCACGCCTTTAGCGGTGTCGTCCATCACATACATATTGATGCCGTTAAAAGCAGCATCCTTACCGGCGGCATCAACCACCGCCAGTGCCGCTTTAGACACGTCCACCAGATTGGCGCCCGACTCTTTGTAGACGTTCATGCCTACAGCATAAGCCTGATCAAGCCGGCGGCCTTCCACCCGTTTTGGCAGCTCCAGCTGTAATTCGGCAATATCAGCCAGTTTTAAACCCTTGCCAATCGGCAGCTGTTTAATTTCTTCCAAAGAGCCAAATTCGCCAATAGGTTTGACCAGAATGCTGGTTTCAGGGCTTCTGATCTCCCCTGCTGTCATGGCAAAATTTTGTTTGGTTAAAGTGGTCACCAATGCTTTGGCGTCTACTTGCAAAGCGCGCATTTTTTCGCTTTGTAACCTGATAATCACCTGACGTTTGTCCACGCCATAAAGCTCAACTTTTGAAACTCCAGGCACCCGCTCCAGCGGTCTTTTTACCTGGCGTTCCAATAAGTCATAGGCCATCGACAAATCACGTTCACTGGAAATCCGCAGCTGGAAAATCGGCATGTCATTGGTATTAAACTGAAATACCAGGACCCGCTCAACATCGGCCGGCAGCAGATGGCGAATGCCATCGAGCCGCTCCCTGACTTCAATACTTTTGGTATTGATGTTTTCTTCCCAGTTAAATTCCAGACCAATTTCAGCGCCATCTTCTTTGGAAAAGGAGCGCATTTTTTTGATGCCGGTCACGGTCGACAAGGCTTCTTCCACCGGCCTTGTGATCAATCGTTCAATTTCAGCCGGTGTGGCATTCGGATAAGGCACATTGATATAAATTTCAGGGATATCAATGCCCGGGAACTTCTCCAGCGGCAACATGCGGCTGGCAAGTAAACCAAATACCAGTAAAGATAAAAACAACATACAAAGGGTGACAGGCCTGTTCAGCGCCCAGCGCGTCAGAGCTAAAGGTTTATGGTCCATTTGTTATTCCTTCACCAAAGTCTGATTACGGGCGGTGATGCGATACAACACCGGAATAAACAACAAGGTTAATAAGGTTGATAAGCTCAGACCAAAAATCACTGTAATGGCCATTGGCGCGCGGATTTCGGCCCCATCACCACCAAACATCATTGGCATTAAACCAAGCACTGTGGTTAAAGTCGTCATCAGCACCGGACGTAAACGGGTCGCGCCCGCTTCAACAATAGCTGCATCCAGTGCCATACCTTCGCCACGCAGCTGATTGATACGGTCAATCAGCACTATGGCGTTGTTCACCACTATACCCGCCAGCATAATCAAACCGATAAATACAATGACGGAAATACGGGTATCGGTGAGCCATAAACCAAGCACAGCACCGGCGCCAGCTAATGGGACGGTAAACAGAATCAACAGCGGCTGCAGCAGGTTTTCAAACTGTGATGCCATCACCAGATACACCAGAAATACCGCCAGCGTCAGGGCAATCACCAGCGAATTATAAGAGCGCTGCATTTCTTCACTTTGTCCCATCACGCGCGCTGTCACCCCATAAGGCAGTTGCAAGTCTTTTAGCATAGCTGTTACCGCAGCTGCGCCCTGCTCTACGTCACCATAAGCCAGGTTGGCGCTGACAACGGCGACCCGCTGCTGACCAATACGGGTAATTTCGCTGGGGCCAATTTCGCGGCTGATGCGGGCCACAGCCGATAACGGCAACGGCATTTCACTTTGTGGGTTAATAATGATCTGCGCCAGCTCCTGCTCTGAGTTGCGATACTGCTCAGCCAAACGCACGCGGATATCCACTTTACGGTCCTGAATGGAATATTGCCCTGCAACTTCACCACCGACATAATTGGCAACACGTTTGGCCACATCAGAAGCGGTCATATTCAGCTGCGACAAACGTTGATGATCAAAATGCAGCGTGATTTCCGGTTGACCGGCACGCAGACTGGATTTTACATCGGCAAAACGGTCATTGTTTTCCAGCGCTTTAACCAACATGGCGCCGCCCTCTTTTAAGGCCGCCAGCTCATGCCCCGCCAATTCAATTTCCATTGGCGTTGCCATATTAAAGAGTTCAGGTGCGTCAATTTTGGCCACCACATCAGGCATAGCGGCGACAGTGTCGCGGACTAACTGCATCACTTTTTGCTCATCAGCCGCAGTAGAACCTGGTTTTAATACAATATTGAGGCGACCCCAGTGGCTGCCACCAATGGCAGGATCTACTGTCATTTGCTGACCCGTACCTGCCTGCGCATAACTACGTTCAACCTGTGGCTCTGCACCAACCACAGCAGCCAGTTTTGTCAGCACCGTATCAGTGCGCTCAATGGCGCTGCCGACAGGCAAGTGAACTTCCACATAAAACTCGCCCTGACTCATGGCAGGAATTAAATCAAAACCAAGCCTTGGCACCAGACTAAAACATAATGCAGTAACACCCAGCGTAACAACCAGCACCATAGCTTTGGCGCGCAGGGCCAGGGTAAGCGCATTGCGGTAGCCCGCCTCCAGTGCTTTTAATAAACGCTGTACCAGGTTCAGCAGCGGGTTAAACAACC
>JAYRUI010000399.1:0-3542 GCA_041919175.1 Rheinheimera sp.
CGATTTAAAAGCGCTGGCAGAACATACCGAACAGCTCAGCCAGAGCGCAGCAGATGATTTAAAAGCGCTGGCAGAACATACCGAACAGCTCAGCCAGAGCGTGCTGTTACAACAACGTTTAATGGCAGTTGCCAGCGACCTCAGCCACTGGGCCGACTGGTTACCAGCGCGGTTATTTGGGTTGGGTTTTGCGTTGGTCGGCCATTTTTCCCGCGCTTCCGCAATTTTACTCAGCTACCTTGGCGACAGCAGCACGCCGGCTTGTCAGGTGTTAACTGACATCGCCAAAGCGGCCGAACCCTTGCCGGAAGAGTTGTTAAACTGCAGTACCGAAAGTTGCTCTTTAGTGCAGTTAGCTAAAAGAAATATTCTGTTTTTCCTGGCATTAGTCGCCATTCTTACCTTAAGTGGCGCTTTGTCTTAACGCAGCAGCCCAGTGTTTTAATGTATGGGTTGGGGGGCTTTGTGGAGTGTTGTGACGTTGTGTTATAGCGTACTGTCTCCGGCGAGTACGCACAGCGCCTGAAGCTGCTGGCTCTGTGTTTTGACATCAGGCATGGCAATGCGCTGAACATCACAGCGAGCCAGTTTTTGCGTGTATAATCCGGCTTTTGTCGCAAGTGTTCAGGAATTGTTATGTCAGAGCTCAAAGTACAGTGCCCAACTTGTCAAACAGACGTGGTATGGGGCCCGCAATCAAAGTTCAGGCCTTTTTGCAGCGACCGCTGCCGTTTAATTGATTTAGGTGAATGGGCCAGCGAAAGCCGCCGTATCGCTGATAAAACACCTATTGAAGCGGGAATTGGCGACGCTGACTTACTGGCATTAGAAGATGAGCTGATGCAGCAGGACAATAAATTCTTTCAGGAATAACACAAAGCTAAAACAGCCCCGGTTTAGACCGGGTTTTATTTAGGCTAAAAACAGCTGTTGCACTGCCGCCAGAATAGGCTGATTGGCGTCGGGGAACTGGTAATTGCCCAGCTCCTGCTGATGTACCCAGGCGGTTTGTTGCCCCTCAAGGCCCTCACCTTCCCCGCTGAAATCTTCCACCAACCAGACATCCAATAACACGGTTTTTTCCGGATAGGCATATTCCAGCTGCAACATGGCAGAAGCCTGATGCACCTGCAGGTTGACTTCTTCCAGCAATTCACGTTGCAGCGCCTGCAATACGGTTTCACCGGCTTCTACTTTGCCACCCGGAAATTCCCAGCGCCCGCCCTGATGTAATTGATCCGGCCTTTTGCTGATAAAAATAAAGTCACCCCGTTTAATCACGCCCACGGCGACATGCACAATTTTTGTTGTTGCCACTTTTAATCCTCTGCTTTAACACCAGCTGCCGGCAGTAAAGCCTCTGAGCCAGGCCTTCGGCGTATTGCCTGCAGTTTTATAAACGAAAAAAAAGCAGAGCTCGCTCTGCTTTTTTTATCACAATGCCGGTTTAGCTTAACTTGCCGTGGCACTGTTTATATTTTTTGCCTGAGCCACATGGGCAGACATCGTTACGGCCTATTTTATCGCCTTCACGGAATACCGGAGCGCCGCTGGAGGCCGGCACTTCACCGCCTACATGCTCGGCTTCTTCGTGTTCAAACTTCATCGCAACTGCATCAGCTTTACGACGCTGTTCTTCCACGGCTTCCACATCTTCAGGCGCACGGATCTGCACTCGGCTTAATACACCCACCACATCCAGTTTCAGCTGATCCAGCATATTGGAAAACAGCTCAAAAGCTTCGCGCTTATATTCCTGCTTCGGGTTTTTCTGTGCATAACCACGCAGGTTAATGCCCTGACGCAGATGGTCCATCGCAGCTAAATGCTCTTTCCAGTGGGTGTCCAGACTTTGCAACATCACGGCTTTTTCAAACTGACGCAACACTGGAGCACCGACCATTTGCTCTTTCAGCTCGTAGGATTTTTCAACCACATCCAGCACACGTTCTTTCAGCTTTTCTTCAAACAGTTTGTTGTCGTCAGCCAGCCACTTGGCAATTGGCATATCCAGCGCAAAATCTGAACGCAGACGCGCTTCCAGGCCCGGGATATCCCACATTTCGTCCAGCGACTGCGGCGGAATATATTGATCAAGCACGCTTTGAATCACGTCAGTGCGGATAGCGGCCACAGTTTCAGTAATATCATCAACAGCCAGCAACTCGTTGCGCTGTTCGTACACGACTTTACGTTGATCGTTGGCAACATCATCAAATTCAAGCAGTTGCTTACGGATATCAAAGTTACGGGCTTCTACTTTACGCTGCGCGTTTTCAATAGCACGGCTGACCAGCGGGTGCTCAATGGCTTCACCAGCTTCCATACCCAGTTTGCGCATCATACCGGCCATGCGGTCTGAGGCAAAAATACGCATTAAAGCATCGTCAAGCGCCAGATAAAAACGGCTGGAACCAGCGTCACCCTGACGACCGGCACGACCACGCAGCTGATTGTCGATACGGCGGGATTCATGACGTTCAGTACCAATAATATGTAAACCGCCAGAGGCGATCACAGCGTCATGACGTTCTTGCCACTGCGCTTTAATATCTGCAATTTGTGCTTCAGTCGGGTTTTCCAGCTTCGCAACTTCTGACTGCCAGTTACCGCCTAATACGATGTCGGTACCACGGCCTGCCATGTTGGTGGCAATAGTCACAGCACCAGGACGACCAGCTTCAGCAATAATTTGTGCTTCATTGGCGTGGAACTTGGCGTTTAACACCTGATGCTGAATTTTGGCTTTATGCAGTAAAGACGACAGATATTCAGAGCTTTCAATCGAAGCAGTACCAACCAACACTGGTCTTTTGGCATCGCGGGTCGCTTCGATATCTTTAATAATGGCCTGATATTTTTCTTCAGCAGTCAGATACACCAGATCCGGCATATCTTTACGCACCATTGGCCTGTTGGTAGGAACCACAATAGTTTCCAGACCATAAATTTGTTGGAATTCAAAAGCTTCGGTATCGGCAGTACCTGTCATACCGGCTAGTTTGTTGTACAAACGGAAGTAGTTCTGGAAGGTAATCGAAGCCAGCGTCTGGTTTTCGTTCTGAATACGCACACCTTCACGGGCTTCAATGGCCTGGTGTAAACCTTCAGACCAACGGCGGCCTTCCATAGTCCGGCCCGTGTGCTCATCAACAATCACAATCTGGCCGTCTTTAATCACATAATCCACGTCTTTTTTGAACAGGTTATGGGCACGTAACGCGGCATAAACATGGTGCAACAGAGTGATGTTACTGGCAGAAAACAGCGATTCGCCTTCCTGCATTAAACCCCGTTCCAGCAGAATTTCTTCCACACGGATTTGGCCACGTTCGGTTAAATAAATTTGTTTGGCTTTTTCGTCGATGGTGAAATGACCATCACCCATCTGGCCTTCTTCGTCTTCTTTTTCCTGCCGCTCCAGCAGCGGAACCACAGTGTTGATCTGACGATACAGCTCTGAACTGTCTTCGGCCTGACCTGAAATAATCAGCGGCGTGCGGGCTTCGTCGATCAGGATGGAGTCCACTTCGTCGATAACG
>JAYRUI010000400.1:0-3539 GCA_041919175.1 Rheinheimera sp.
ATCAGCAGCAGTGGCAGCGATACACATCCTATTTTGCGTTATACCGGCAATGTGTCAGACCAGGTCAGTGGCACTGTATTTGTGCTGACAGACAATGAGCTGCTGGCGGCGGATCAATATGAAGTGGCTGATTATCAAAGAGTGGCTGTTCGATTAGCTTCAGGCGTGCAGAGCTGGGTTTATGTGGCGGCCACAGAAGCCAGCCTGATTCAGGCAGCTGCTTTGGGCTAAAAACCCTGCGCCCGGCAGCTGACTAACACAATGACAGCACATAGCGCGCAGCAAATACCATGGCGGTCATTGGCCGTTGGCTGAGTTTGCGTTTGTTGAAACCAATTGAAGTAAAGCTTTTAGCAACATGGAAAAAATAATGAAGCTTCGAACCGCAACTTTGGCAGATGCCCAAGCTATCAGCTTGATTTACAACCATTATGTTATGCACAGCACTGTGACCTTTGAGCAGGAGCCTGTTGATGAAACTGAAATGGCAAACCGAATTCAGGCGCTGCTGGCTGACGCTTTGCCCTGGCTGGTGCTGGAAGTTGACGGGCAGATCCTTGGATACGGTTATGCCGGCAAATGGCGCAGTCGTTTTGGTTATCGTTTTTCGTTGGAACTCAGTGTTTATCTGGCAACCGATGCCACAGGCAAAGGTTATGGCAGCATGGTGTTGCAACAGTTGTTGTCGCACGTCAGTAAGTTGGGTTATCACACTGTTATTGCAGGTATAGCGCTGCCAAATGCGGCCAGTGTGGCGCTGTTTGAAAAGTTTGGCCTGACCAAAGTGGCGCATTTTTCCGAAACCGGCACCAAGTTTGGCCAGTGGCTGGATGTGGGTTATTGGCAGTTATTATTGCCAAACAATTAAATAATCTTGAGTTTGTGGCCAGCATTTACCATATTGCTGGCGGGCCCTGTGGTTGACCATGTGTTTTTAGGGAGTTTTTTGATGCTAGAAATTCGTGCTGCCGAGCCTTCGGATGCAGCTGCTATTAGCGCGCTGGTATCTGCTTTGGTGGCAAAGTTTATTGCGCCGGATTGCACGCCAGCGGGTGCAGAGATTTTACTCAAATCCATGTCAGCTCAGGCGATTGCCGGTTATATCAGCCAGCCAAATTTTGATTATCAGCTGGCGACGCTGGAAGGGGAGTTAGTTGCAGTTGTTGCCACCCGCGATAACAGCCATCTGTATCATTTATTTGTGGCTGAGGCATATCAGGGCAGGGGTTATGCCAGACTCTTGTGGCAGCAGGCAAAAGAACGCTGTATCGCCCGTGCTGCTACCAAAGTTTTTACAGTGAACGCCTCCCCTTATGCCGAAGCTTTATACCGGCGTTTGGGGTTTATAGCCATGCAGGGGCGGCGGGAACAGCAGGGTATTGTCGATGTGCCTATGCAGCTTGATGCAGCAGAATAGCGGCCCGTTGAAGAAAGCTGTTGCGATATCATATTGTATATAAAAACATTTTAGCTAAACATTAAAGCTGTCATCGCTATTGTTTCAATAGGTTGCAATAGATCGCAATTAAAAGCCGGATACAAATTATTTACCTGGGCAGCCAGCATCTATTTGATGCAGGCTGTTACAAGGCTGGCAACAACCTGACACACGAAAATGCTAGCTTATTGATAAGCACTCTCATTTATCGATGCAAAATAACTGCTGTCAGTGATTCAATCTGCTCCTACCAGTATTGTTGTTGTGCTATTTCTCTGAATTTTTCTGCTTAAAAACGTTTTTTTTCATCACTTTTTTATATTTCCATACGGTAAATATTTCATTGTTTTTTAACTTATTTATCGGTTTTTTATTGCTGCGTTTGCAATGAGAGTGCTTTTCTTTAATGAGATGTATATTTATGTTTTTATAATTTAAATTGCCGTCTGATTTTGTTGTCAAAATTTGTGTTTTTATTTTAATGAAACAGTTTTTTTGTATGTATTTATGAACAATCTGTGCTTCTGGATATTGTTTTTTGTTTGTTCTACAGTTCGAGATGATGTGTAGTTGTATTCAGAATCGATGGGGAAGCCAATGAATGGAGTGTTGTTGTCTGTTCAGTCAGGTAAAAGGAATGCCGGTTTTACGTTAATTGAAGTGATGGTGACAGTGGTGATTATCGCCATTATCGCTTCTATTGCATTTCCTTCTTACCAGCAAATGGTGCTCAGATCTCATCGTTCTGATGCCATAGATACGCTTGCCAACACCGCCCAGTTGCTGGAGCGCCAATTTACTGAAACCAATAGTTATACCGGTTTAGTGTTGCCTACCGTCAGTACCAACGGTTTTTACAGTATTTCTGCCAATGTCAGTGCCGCCAGTTACACCTTAACTGCAACTGCCAGAGGGCGGCAGGCAAAAGACACTGAATGCGCCACTTTTTCTATCGACAACACCGGCCAGAAACAAGCCACAACCACAGGAGCTTGCTGGTGATGGCGCGCCGTCAGCTTGTTGGCCAAAAAGGCTTTAACCTCGTCGAGCTGATGGTGGTGCTGGTGGTGTTTGGCGTGATCCTGGGCATTGCTATTCCTTCTTTTATGGATCTTATCCGCGACAGTAAAGCGCGTACTCAATCCAATCAGATTTTAAGTTATCTGCATTTTGCCCGTTCAGAAGCCGTCAAACGGCAATTAAACATTGAAGCACGGATGACCCAGGTGTCGGCGGGCTGGAATTTACAGGTGTTTCGTACTGACACCAATGAACTCCTCAGAAGGCTGGATGTAACAGACGCCGCCGTGACTTTGGGCGGTGACAACAACGTTATTTTTGACAGCCGCGGCAGGCCGCAGCAACAACGTTGTATTGGCGTCACTATTGAACAGAAAAGTCAGTACAGCAGGCAAGTGACGGTATTGCCTGGTGGGAAAATTGCAGTGGAGGCCGGGCAATGTCAATAAAGATGCCAGCGCCGGCACAGGCCGGATTTAGCTTACTGGAAGTGTTAATTGCCATGCTGATTCTGGCTTTTGGCGCTTTGGGGCTGGCCGGATTGCAAATGAAAACCTTGCAGGCAAGCCATTCTGCTTATCAAAGAGGCCTTGCCAACATTATTGCCGCTGACACAGTAGAACGTTTATGGGCCAATGCCGCAGCGGCAGCACCATTAACAGTGCCGCAGCTACAGGCGCAAGTACAGCAGCGCTGGACCATGACCAATAACAACAACGTCACTTTACCTGGTTTAGTGACCACTATTGTTGAACCTGCAGCCGGTGACACCTTGTACACAGTGCAGATCACCTGGGACGAAACCCGGTTTGATGACGACAACACGTCATTTTCTTATTCCTTCCGGCTTTATCCGTAGGAGCACCAGATGGTTCGGCTGCAACCACTTAAATATCAAACCGGGGTGACACTGGTTGAGTTGATGATAGGTCTGGCGCTTGGAGCCGTTTTGTTGTGGGGCGTCACTTCGGTGATGGTGTCCGGCCATTTGTCTTACAGCGAGGCCCAGCGTTTTACCGCTTTGCAAGGTGATTTTTCTTATATCAACGATGCCATGCTGGTGGACAGTCGCGGCGCAACG
>JAYRUI010000401.1:0-3534 GCA_041919175.1 Rheinheimera sp.
ATCAGCTCGATTGGAGCCTGAGTCTCGGCGCTTTGAGTCATCAGGTTAAACTGGCGCACAGCGTCGACAGCGATATCAGCTATGGCTTGAAAAGCCCGGAGTCGCTCTTTGAAACCAAAAGAGATGAAGCGGCTTATCAGCTGACTTATGCGTTGACTGCTGAACTGAATTTATTAACAGGTGCCAACTGGTATCAGGAAGAAGTGCAAAAAGATGCTCCAAACTATGCTGCCGACAGCCGCAATAACCAAAGTGCTTTTGCCGGTTTTGCCTTTGATAACCAAAGCTGGTTGTTTGATGGAGCAGTGCGCCACGACAACTTCACCAGCTATGGCAGTAAAAATACCTATCAGCTGAGCGCCGGTTATCATCTGACGTCGGAACTCACCGCACGTTTTAGTCAGGGTACTGCTTTTAAAGTGCCGACTTTTAACGATTTGTACTGGCCTAAATATGGCAATCCGCTGTTAAAACCGGAAGAGTCGTTATCCCGCGAGCTGGGGCTGAATTATCAGTTATCTGCCGTGACTTTTGATGTGGTGGTGTTTGACCGTGACTTAACCAACCTTATTCAGCGCGGCCAACAAAACACCAATGTCTTGCTTGCCACTATTCAGGGTGCTGAACTCAGTGCCGCCTTTGCTATTCAAGACTTTGAACAACGCCTGAGTTATGGCTTTCTCGATGGCAAAGACGAAAAAACCGGTCTGAAACTGGTGAAACGTCCGGAGCATAAAATCAGCTGGCTCAATAGCAAAACTTATCAGGACTGGACTTTCAGTACTGAAGCTTTATACCAGAGCCGTTCTTTCTCCGGTAAAGACTGGGAAGGTAATTTGCAACCTGAACTTGGCAGTTATGTGGTTTGGAGTGCTGGTGTGTCTTATCAGTGGCAGCCAGGCGTTACCTTCCGCGCTAAAGTCGACAACCTGTTTGATAAAACCTATCAAACCAATCTGGGTTATCGTCAGGCCGGTCTGGAGTTTGTACTGGGTGTACAAATGCTGGCGTTTTAATTAACGGCTAACGCGATACAATCCCGCAATAATAAAAAGCCGGTGCTTTCACACACCGGCTTTTTTACATTTTTGTATATTTGAAGCGGGTTAAAGCCAGTTACCAGGCTATTGGCACAACTGTTTTAGCCGCAAGACTGTTTATTTCAGCAAAGATGCAAATTGCTGGCGGAATTTCGCCAATTTCGGCAACACCAAAAACTGGCAATACGGCTGATTTGGATTGGCCAATGCATAACCCTGATGGTAGCTCTCAGCTGGATAAAACCCGGCAAGGGCCTCCAGCGTGGTCACTATTTTTTTATCATCACAGCCGCTTTGTTCGAGTTTGGTGATGGCGGTTTTGGCTGCCTGCAGTTGATGTTCATCCGCGTAAAAAATGGCAGAGCGGTATTGGGTGCCAACATCATTGCCCTGGCGGTTCAGGCTGGTGGGGTCGTGTAGGAAAAAGAACACTTCAAGTAAGGTTTCCAGCGAAATGACATCGGCATCAAAGCTCAGTTGCACCACTTCGGCATGGCCTGTTGCGCCTGTGCAAATATCTTTATAGGTCGGGTTTAGCGTGTGACCGCCCATGTAACCGCTCTTTGCCTCTGTGACGCCACGCAGCATGTTAAAGGCTGCTTCGACACACCAGAAACAGCCGGCGGCAAGGGTAATTTGTTGTAGCTGCATTTTTTATCCTGTTGCAGAGCTGATGATCTGCTGTTTTGTCTTCGCCGTAGTCTAACCAATATCAGTGCGGTTTTTACCGGCTTGTTTGTAATTGGTGAGCTTTTATTGCTGTATTTTTTACTTTCGCATTTTTTACCTTGGTACTTTTTTATACCTTCGGTTTAGCCACCTCTGTAGGTTCAGTATGAAAGCCGTGGCTAACCGGATCAGTGAGCGCTGCTGTTAATAAGCTGTTTTAAAAATACGGTAACAGCAAACAGAGAAATAAAACGCATCAGCATGGCTGGGCGGGGAGTGCGTGTGAACATTGCAATTATTGGCGCTGGCATCAGCGCGGCAGCGGCAGCAAAAGTGCTGCTGGCCGAGGGAGCCAGTGTCAGCGTTTTTGAAAAAGCCAGAGGGCCAGGCGGCAGGCTGAGCAGCAAAAGGGCGCTTGCCGGTAGCTTTGATTTTGGCGCCCAGTATTTTACTGCCCGTACTGAGGCATTTACACATCAGGTCCAGCTTTGGCAGCAACAGGGGTTAGTTCAGCCCTGGCGTTTTACACCTTATCAGTTTCAGCAAGGGACCTTGAGTCTTTCTTCGGATGATGAAATCCGTTATATCGGCACTTCGACCATGCACCAGATGCTGGCTGGTGAATTTCAGGGTGCTGCTCTGCATTACGGCTGCAAAATTAACGAGTTAAGTTACATCCGCAGCAATGTCAGTAGCCATAGTCAGGGCCAGTGGCAACTTTGCTCAGAGCAAGGCGAATGTTTTGGTGGTTTTGATGCGTTGCTGTTGACCTGTCCACCGGAACAAGCGCGGCAATTGCTGGAAGGTGCCGCTTTGTCTTTGCATATTCCACAGCAGCTGTTGTTGCCGTGCTGGGCCGTACTGCTTGAACTTGCAACACCAACCCATCATCCGGCCGAAGCTATTTTTGTGCAGCATGGTAAAACACGCTGGATAGCCAAACAATCCGCTAAACCCGGCCGTCACAGCGCCAGATTGCAGGAAAACCTGCCTGAAGCGCCAGAGCAATGGTTGGTCCATTTGTCGGCGGAAGCCAGCGCGGCTGAACTGGAAACTATGCCGGAGCAGATATCTGCATTGGCGGCGGCAGAGTTAAGCCTGGTGCTTGGCACTGAAGTCAAAGTGGCGGCAGCGCTTTGTCATCGTTGGTTATATGCCAGTTATAACAGCGACATGCAGCCCTGTGGTGTGTTGTTTGATCCGCAGCTACAGCTGGCGCTTTGCGGCGACTGGACCTTAGGTGGCCGGGTTGAAAATGCCTGGTTGTCGGGTGTACAAGCCGCGCAGCAACTTCTGCAAGGCCCAGCGCCGCGGCATGCTTAACCCCACTTCTAACCAGAATCGCAGTGCTGATTTTTAGTGTTGCGCTAAACAGGAATGTATCGATGCAACAACGACGTTTATTAGTGCTTGGTGCTGGCAGCGGTATTGGCCAGGGCTTGCTTTGTTATGCACAACAGCAGGGCGCTGCTATTGCCGGAGTCAGCCGCTCTGTCGCGCCTGAAGCTTTACAGCCGGATAGCTGGATTTGCCTGCAGTTAACCCAGGGGCAGGCTGCAGCGCAGCTTGCTGCCGTGCTGCCGGATCTTTGCCGGCAGTTTCAGCCAACAGATATTTTTATCTGCCACGGTTTGTTACAACAGGGTGATGTAAAGGCTGAAAAAACCATCCGCCAGCTGGATGAGCAGGCAGCGCTGCAAAGCTGGTGGGTCAATTATCTGCTCCCTGCTTTGCATCTGCAGGCGTTGTTCGGGTATCTGCAAAGCCATGCTTGCCGCGTGCTGGTGCTAAGCGCCAAAGTTGGCAGCATCACAGATAACGAGCT
>JAYRUI010000402.1:0-3517 GCA_041919175.1 Rheinheimera sp.
TTACCCAACAAGATAGCAACGAAGCTTTTGCGGCGTTAACAGCCCAGCGCCAATATAGCTTTTGGCTGAGTGTGGCAACAGTGCTGGTATTGTCGCTGCTTTCCTTGCTGCTCGCTTACCGGCTCGGTCGCAGTCTGGCAGCGCCTCTGGAGCTTTTTGCCTGCGATATTGGTAAAGCGGCGCAAAGCCATGATTTACGTATTCGTTTTTCGCAAAGCGGTGATGCCGAGCAACAAGCGATGGCCAATGCGCTCAACCGGTTGTTTGGCAGTTTATCTGAGGTTTTGCACAAACTGATTGCTGCAGGCAGCCAGAGCCAGCAACAGGCAACGAACCAGCTGGCGGTCAGTGAACAATGCCAGCAGGCGGTGTTTGCGCAAAAAAGTGCGTTGTTACAGTTGCATCAGGACGCAGCTCAAAGCCAGCAGGCGCTGGCGGGAATGCAGCAGCAGTTACAACAGGCCAGCGAAGCCGCCACAGATGCCGAAACCCAGTCCGGTGTTGGTATGAGACAACTTGAATTAATGCAGCAGCGGCTGGCACAGTTATCCAATCAGGTCAGTGCATCCAGTGACAGTATGCTGGCGCTGGAGCAGGCGGCCAGCAATATAGTGCAGGTGCTGGATACCATTCGTGGCGTGGCGGAACAAACCAACTTACTGGCGCTAAATGCTGCGATTGAAGCCGCGCGCGCTGGTGTGCATGGTCGCGGTTTTGCGGTGGTGGCCGATGAAGTGCGGCGTTTGTCCGGCAGCACTTCCAAAGCCACGCTGGAAATTCAGCAGATGCTGAATCAGCTGACGTTGTCGGTGCAAAACACCAATAAAGGTTTGTTGCATGAACAGCAAAGTACGGCGCTTTGTTTAGAAAGCGCACAAGCCGCTGATGCGGCTTTACAGCAGAGTGTGGTGGCGGTTTCCCGTATTGCAGCCGCCACTGCCCAGGTGTACCGGCTGAGTGTGGCGGAAACCAGCCGCAGTCAGAGCATTAGCGCTGCACTTGACCATATCAGCGACAATGCCGGTACGACAGATGTTGCCATGACCAAGCTCAGTGAGCAGGCCAGGTTGCAACAGCAACTGACGGCGGAAGTTGCGGTGCAGGCTTCAGTGTTAAAGCTTTGACACTGTTCGTTATATTTGCGAGTGCTGCTGTTTACCGGTACTTGTGTTGAAACTGGCATCGGAGCTTAAGCCGCATTGAAACGGGCTTTGGATAAGGCATTGATAGTTATCTAAAGAAATTGATAGTTATCTGCAGAAAAGAAGCCAGCTGCCTTCCCGGGCAGTTGGCTTGCGCTATTTACAACATAAAATTTATTGTACCGGTGTTATTCTGCGCCCCGCCCTGATAGGCTGATTTTTAGGCAATAACTATAAAATCAACAACAAGGAGCATCAGATGTTGGCAAAGTTGCGTTTTTTATCGGTATTCCTTTTTATCAGCCCGCTGCTGTTTGCAGCATCAGCTGTGGAGCCTCAGTCGCCAACCCAAGTGCATTCATCGTCACCACAAGTGGTGATCAGCACCAATCTCGGTGATATGACCTTTGCACTGGACGCCAAAGTTGCCCCAAAAACCACAGCGCAGTTTATTAAACTGGCAAAGAGCGGCTGGTATAACGGCAAAGAGTTTTACCGGGTAGTCAAAGGCCATGTGATCCAGGCTGGTATCAATGATGATGGACACCCGGACCATAAAAAATATCAGCTGGACGCTGAATTCTCGCCGGATAAAGCGCAAATCAAAGGTAGCCTGGGCATGGCAAGAGATGAAGATCCCAACAGCGGCAGTACTGAGTTTTATATTTGCCTGGCGCGGCGTGCCCATTTAGACGGCAAGTACACCCATTTTGGTCAGCTAATCGCAGGCGAGGACGTGCTGGATAAAATCGCCGCTGTGAATGTCACAGAAAAATGGCTGGATAATCCGGGTGGTAAGCCCACTGCTTTTCACAGACCCCAAACGCCGGTATTGATCCAAAGTATCAGTGTAAAACAGCCTTAGCACAGCAGCAGTATCACGCCGTCCGCTGCCGAATAAAGTGGGTGTCGAGAACTCAAGTGTTGATTGCTTACATCCTATTGTTTCAGTTAGTATTTTAAAATTATTAACAATAAGATAACGAGCGCTTGAGATGAACTTCACGATGTTGTTGCCAAAAGCCGTTGCCACACTTGGCTGTGGCCTGATGTGGATGGCAGCGCCACAGCTGCTTGCGAACACAGGGGCACCTGTATTGCCTGTCACGGCCAACGACTGGGCGCTGGCAGCAAAACAAGATATTGCAGCTGCTTATCAGATCACGGCTGACAATCACCCCGGCATGGCCAATCCTTTGGATCCAGATTTTCCTGCATTGCTAAAACAAGCACAAAAAAATGCCATGGCGCTGCTGCCTTTTGTGAACAGTGCTATGGCCTATGATGCTGCCATAGCGCGTTTTAGTACCACGTTACAGGATGGACATGCCGGCGCTTTTGCCAGCCTGCCCGATGAGCTTCGTCCTAAAAGGCGTTGGCCTGGTTTTATTGCGGTATGGCGTGCTGATGCGTTATGGGTGTACCACAGTGCTGTTCCTGCGCTTAGCAAAGGCATGCAAATTGTGTCCTGTGATGGTGTGCCGGTTGAAAACCTGATTCGGCAACGGGTATTTCAGTATTCAGGTCAGGTCGACCAGCCGGGTCATTGGTGGTCTTATGCGGGCAGCCTCTTCACTGATGATGGCAATCCTTTTACCCCAGCACTTCAACAATGTGATTTTAAAGGCGCAGACGGCAGTATACAGAAGCTGCAACTGAGCTGGACTGTGCGGCCAGACGCAGTGCAGCCTTATGCTCAGGCAGCTTATGATGGTGACCCGATTGATGTTGGCCTGTATTGGCATCAGGCAGGGACCGCCCGCAAAACTGCTTCAGTTACAGCCGTTGCACAGCAAAGCAACACACCGGAAGTGGCCTGGATTGCCATGCCGACTTTTAACCCGTCTAAAACTGAAATCAACCAATACGAGTCGTTATTCAGTAACCTGCAACAACAAAAAGCCAGGCTGCAACAAGCCAAAGCCATAGTGCTGGATTTACGCCGTAATCAGGGCGGCTCCTCTTACTGGAGTAAAGAAATTGCCGGGCTCATATGGGGGAAAGAATTGGTTGAGCAAAAAGCCACTGCTTTGTTTGCCAACACTGAAGTCTGGTGGTTTGCCTCAGCCGGCAATACGGCTTATGTCAAATCGCTGTATAAGGTGATGCAATCACAAGGACAGGATTCATTATTACCCTGGATAAGCCACGTTGGTCAGGGTATGGAGCAAGCACTAAAAGCGCAGCAGCCGTTCTTTATTGAAGCTGATGAAACGGACCTTGCCGCAACGGCCGGAGCAGCAAAACAGTTGCCACAGCAGCTGAAAACCCCGGTTTATGTAATAGTGCCAGGCCAATGCGCCAGCGCCTGTCTGGATGCCATTGATATCTTTAAACTCTTTGACAACACCCGATTGTTAGGCACTGAAAGTAGC
>JAYRUI010000403.1:0-3514 GCA_041919175.1 Rheinheimera sp.
ATAAGATGACCCAGCTAAACCGCCGTGATTTTTTAAGAATATCCGCGTTATTAACAGGCTCAGCCTGGTTGACTACAGTCAGCGGTTGTCTTGGCAGCAATGACAGCCTGCCGAAAAACGCCACCCAAATCAGTTTTGATCACGGTGTTGCCAGCGGAGATCCACTGCAAGACAGAGTGATCCTCTGGACCCGCGTTACACCGGCAGAGCCAGTCAGCAGTGTGGTGTTGTTGCTGGAGCTCGCCAGTGACAGCGAATTTACTGAAGATGTACAACGCATCCGCGTAGAGGCCAGCCAGCAGGCCGATTATTGCTGCAAAGTCGATGTTACAGGGCTGATGCCTGGCAAAAGCTATTATTACCGTTTTGCCGATCGGCAAAGCCGCTCTGCCACTGGCCACACCAAGACCCTGCCCTCCGGTAGCCCGGAAAAACTCCAGTTGGGTGTGGTGAGTTGCAGCAACTACCCTGCCGGTTATTTCCATGTGTATCAGGAACTTGCTGCCCGCAAAGAGCTGGACGCCGTGTTGCATCTGGGTGATTACATTTATGAATATGCCACTGATGGTTATGCCGGCGAAGACGCAGTGAAAATGGGCCGCAGTTTAGCAGCCAATAACAATAACGAAATTATCAACTTAACCGATTACCGCCGCCGTTACGCCCACTACCGCACCGACAAAGCGCTACAACAAGCTCATCAGCAACATGCATTTTTGCTGGTCTGGGATGACCACGAAGTTTGTAACGACGCCTGGCTCAGTGGTGCCGAAAACCACCAGAGCAATGAAGGCAGTTATCAGGCCCGCAAACTGGCGGCGCTGCAGGCTTATTTTGAATGGATGCCGATCAGGCCGCAGGTTGACGCTGGCAAGGCTTTATACCGCCACTTCCGTTTTGGTGATTTGCTCAGTATTTATATGCTGGACACCCGCCTTGAAGCGCGCAGCCAGCCGCTGGATTACGCCAACTACATTAGTGCCGCAGGTTTTGACGCCACCAGATTTTCCCAGGATTTGCTGACACCAGGCCGTGTTTTACTTGGCGCCAGTCAGATGCAATGGCTACAAGCAGAAATGCTGAGCGCCGACACCAAATGGCAGCTCCTGGGCCAGCAAGTGCTGATGGCCAAAATGACCTTACCGGCAGAGCTGATCACCGGCCTTGCCAACCCTGGCCCGGCTTTGCTTACACAAATGGCTGATTTTGCAAAATTAAAGGCACGCCAGCAACAAAATGACCCAACTCTGACTCAGGCGGAACTGGCGCGGCTAAAACAACCGCAATTACCTTACAACTTGGATGCATGGGACGGTTACCCGGCCGAGCGCGAACAACTGTATGCCATGGTCAAAGCGCTGAAGAAAAAGCTGATTGTGCTGGCAGGTGACACTCACAACGCTTGGATGTCAGAACTTTCGGATGTTCGTGGCCAAAAAGTGGGGGTGGAATATGCCACGCCTTCAGTGTCCTCCCCTGGCCTGGAATATTATTTAAAACTGGATGCCAGCCAAAGCACGCAATTTGCTACTTTGCTGCCGATGTTAATGGACGAGCTGCAGCAATGTGACTTACATCGCCGCGGTTTTATGCAACTGGAAATAAGCAAAGACAAAGTGCAGTGCCACTGGCATTTTGTCAGCAGCGTGAAGCAAAAAGAATATCAGCTGCAAAAAGGCTTTAGTCATACCCATTTAGCCTAGGGATTTATCCATAGTACTGAGCTCATGACTGAACATGCTTAGCAGTGAAACATGACAGTTTGCTGCTTCAGTCTCTCAGGTTCATGGCAGAACGGCTTTCTATCAGCCGTTCTGCTTTTTTATTTGTTATCAACAAAACACCATCTGCATTTTACTGCCAGCCTGATGTGCCGGTTACTGCCATTGCTGCAGCCCCGTGGATGAAGTTTTTATTTCTTTGAAGTTTGAACAGAACGGCATTTGAACAGAACTGAGATTTATCAAAACAGACTGTTCACGAAAGGAAGTTTTAAAAATGAAAAAATGCGACACTCAAAAACGACTGATCCTGCCCGCTGATATGCAGCAAAATCAGCAGATAAAAAAAATGGCGTTTATTACTAAACGCCATAACAGGAATAGAACCAAGGATATACAGTGAGTGCGCCAGCCGTATGGCCATTATCATGCCGCAGCAAGCTGACATTTTTATGGCTTATTAATGATTTTTTTATGACAACAAGCGCAGCCACATATCAGCCACAATCTCAGGCGGTCACCACCTGCAGCGGCAACGCAGTTTTTATCGGCAAACAAATAAAATCTGCCGCAGAACTTCGCGAAAGACTGCCCTCCAACAGCTTATTCAGCTAAAATCGCCGCCTTTTTTAACCAACTCCGGAAAGTCCGGCGAGGTTGTGGTGTTTAAAAACTTATCCATCCGAAACAAAATTATGTTGGCCTTCTCAGGTGCTGTGCTGCTGGTTGCCCTGGTGATGAGCATGGTGGCGGTCAGCGTGAACAAAACCAAATTGTCTGAACGTATGCTGCAGCAACAATTGCCGGCAACACTCAACACTATTGCCAACGCGCTGGAAACTGAAGTACGGGCTTTGTCGCGTATTGCTGAACAACTGGCCAACTCCCAATATGCCCGGGATTGGCTGGCATCCGGCAAAAATAAAGCCGGTGAAGCCTTGCTTGTCAGCGAACTGGAACAAGTGAAAAAAACCCATGGTTTACAGGCCGCTTCTTTTTGCGAACGCGACAGCGGTGATTATTGGAACGAACGGGGTTTTTTACGCCGTTTAACACCGGAAGCGGACGGCTGGTTTTTTACGTTTAAAAACTCCGGCAAAGCACGTCAGGTGGCGGTGTATAAAAGCCCGGTGGCCGGTTACCAGATTTTTGTCAATTATCAGCAGCTGTCCGGCAACACTTTGTCTGGTGTCGCCAAGTCGATGAATGACATGGTCAAAATGCTCAGCGACTACAAAATTGAACAAAGTGGTTTTGTCTATCTGGTGGATCAACAAGGCAAAGTACAAATTCACCCGCAGCTTGAAGCCAATACTGAACTCAAAGAAATTTTGCCAGCGGCCGATGTGGCTGCGCTATTACAGGCCAAAGAGCAGGTTGTGGTGCGTGAAGTGGAACTTGGCGGTGAAGCCATGATAGTTGCAGCGCTTTATGTACCATCTATGGATTGGTATTTAGTGGCACAAGTGCCGGTTGCGGAAGTGTTTGCCATTACAGACGAAATTTCCCACATTATGTGGTTGATGGCTTTTGTTATCACTTTATTGTTTTTGGCAGTGTCGCAGATTTTAAGCAACAGCATTACAGCGCCTATCAACCAGTTAGCACAGCTATTTCAGCGTATGGGCGCAGGCAAAGCTGATTTAACAGTGCAAATCAATCAGAACCATGGCGCTGAACTGAATGCACTGGTACAGGGTTTTAATGGTTTTATTGATAAAATCCGCCGTGTTGCTGAGCAAATAAAACACACCAGTGATTTAGTCTCCGATCATGCGCAAAACCTCAGCAGC
>JAYRUI010000404.1:0-3490 GCA_041919175.1 Rheinheimera sp.
GACGGTTTCTCAGTACCACATAACGGGAATTGAGTTGTTCCACCCGGCCAAAGTTTTCACCGATAGTAATGAGGTCACCGGGTTTAACACTGCGGTCCAATACCAGAATAAAACCGCTGATAAAATTTGACGCTATGCGCTGTAAACCCAAGCCCAAACCCACACCCAAAGCGCCACCAAATACTGCCAGTGAACTCATATTGATGCCGGCGGCATTCAGCGCCACTAAAAAAGCCACTGTCACCAGAAAAAACTTACTGAATTTGACTAAGCCCACCTGCATGCTGGGGCTGATACTGCGGGATTTTTTCACCTTTTGATTAATCACTTCCGCCAGCCACAGTGAGATGGTAAAAGCGGCTGTTACCAGCATCACCAGTTCCAGCACCATCAATAAAGAAATGCGGCTGCCGCCTATGGTCAGTGCGGCCTGGTCAATCAGCGCGCGGGCGGCAGGCAACCAGCCGACCAGATGCAGCACCAGCACCAGCCAAATCACCGTCGAAATGATGGGCTCCAGCGTCTTTAACAAAGGGCTGGAAATAAAGGCTTTTCGCAGCATATACACCAAGAGCCGGATCACGCCAAGCGCCAGCGCAAAAGGTTGCAGTAGCTGTAACACCGCGGCTTTTAAGTCGAAATTCAGCATGATTTCGGCGGCCAGCCATAAAAACAACGCCATAAAAAACGGGAAAAAGATGCGTTGTGAGCTGCGGATAGCCACATGGCGCAAATTGCTGCGGCCATCGTCAATTAAACGCCGTTGCAGAATATGGTTCAGCCACCAGCCGCACGCGGTCAACACCGCAATAATAGCTAGCTGCAGCGGAATATTCGGCTGGGATAAAAAATTCTGGATGTTGTGCCAGATGGTATTAAGGAAGTTGGTCATCACTGCATTTCAGAAACGGAAAACTATGCCTACCTTAGCAAAAATGTTGCGTGAAATCTCCGGTTAAAACATTCTGTTAGCGCCCTTTCATCCACGTTGTTGTTCAGCTGGTTTTCACAAAAAACTGCTAATTTTAATCAGGCTGACGACACCAGCCGCAATAACGCAGAACGGAGCATGAGATGAAATTTTTATTTGTGGTGTTACCCATGTTATTGCTGGCTGTTGATAGCCATGCGGCAGACAAAGAAGACGATTATCAACAGTGTTTACTTGAGCATGCTCCGAAGGTGCAAGTGGCGGAGGTCTGGTCCTGGCTAAAGCATTCTTGTCATCAGGTTCATCGTGAAATTGTGGTGTTACCCAGTAAAAAAGCGTTTTATCAATGTGTTTTGCAACATGTACCACAAGTTGAACTGGCTGAAGTGGTGCCGGATGTAGTGAATGCCTGCGCTCGTCAACATAATTTCAGAAAGTAAGCGGTTCAACCGCAACTGTATTGTCAGAAACGATTTGTAACACCAAAAGCCGCAATGTGTTTTCGACCTTGTGGTTTTTTCGTTTATAGTGGGAAAAAACCGTATTCAAGGTAACTCACTATGCAGACTCAGGAAACAACCAAAATTCTGGTGGTTGATGACGACATGAGATTACGTTCTTTATTAGAACGTTATCTGGTGGAACAAGGTTACATTGTTCGTACTTCAGCCAATTTTGAGCAAATGACCCGGTTGATGGAAAGGGAAAATTTCCATTTATTGGTGCTGGATCTGATGTTGCCAGGTGAAGACGGTTTGTCGATTTGCCGCAAGTTGCGCACCCAGGAAAACGAAATTCCTATCATTATGTTAACCGCCAAAGGTGACGAAGTAGACCGTATTATCGGCCTCGAAATGGGAGCTGATGATTATCTGCCGAAACCTTTTAACCCACGTGAACTGTTGGCGCGCATTCGTGCAGTGCTGCGTCGCAAATCAAAAGAGCTGCCGGGCGCGCCGACGCAGGAAGAAACTATGGTCAAATTCGGGCCCTTTAGTTTTAACCTGGCCACCCGGGAAATGCGCCGGGGCGACGAGCTGATGCCGCTGACCAGCGGTGAATTTGCCGTGCTGAAAGTGCTGGTGAGCCATGCCCGTGAACCTTTGTCACGCGATAAATTAATGAACATGGCGCGTGGCCGTGATTATTCAGCGATGGAACGTAGTATCGACGTACAGGTGTCCAGGTTGCGCCGCATGATTGAAGACGACCCGACCAATCCACGTTATATCCAGACCGTCTGGGGCTTGGGTTATGTGTTTGTGCCAGATGGTGTTGCCAGCTAGATGAGTTTGTTGCCACGTAGTGCCTTTGGAAAAACGGTATTTCTGATTGGTTTTTTATTGTTAATTAATCAGCTGGTATCGTATTTTCTGGTGGCTGTTTATGTGATTCAACCCAGCCTTCAGCAAACCAACCATTTGATTGCCAAACAAATTAAGGTGGTGTTTATTGACGTTGGTCACAGCAGCGCCACTTTGTCTGCAGAAATTACCGAACGATTCCAACAAGCAACAGGAATAGATGTCTACCGGGAAAGTGAAGCGCTCCGCCATGGTTTGGCCGATGCCACTTATTACCAGTATATTTCTGATGAAATGTCGCGCGAGTTGGGCGGTCCGGCCGAAGTGCGCATTGAACAAAGTTTAAGTTTTGCTTTTTGGGTGCGTCCACCGCAAGCGCCGGACTATTGGGTGCGTATTCCACTGAGTGGCCTGAATGAAACCGACTTTAAACCTTTGCAGATTTATATTCTGTTGATTGGCTTTTTAAGTGTGGCCGGTGGTTGGTGGTTTGCGCGGCAGCTAAACCGGCCTTTGCAGGGTTTGCAACAAGCAGCGCTCAGAGTCGGGCGGGGCGATATACCCGAACCTTTGCCTGAAGTGGGCTCCAGCGAAATTATTGCGGTAACCCGCGCTTTTAACCACATGGCCAAAGGCATTAAACAGCTGGAAAAAGACCGGGCTTTATTAATGGCCGGTGTTTCCCATGATTTACGTACGCCACTGACCCGCATCCGGCTGGCCAGTGAAATGATGAGTGAGCCTGACAGCTGGATTAGGGATGGCATCGCCAACGACATCGACGATATGAACGCCATTATCGACCAGTTTATTGACTACATCCGTCACCATAAAGAAGAGTCGCTCACCGAAGAAGATTTAAACCTGCTGGTCAGTGAACAAATCAGTGCTGAACGCCTGCAGCAACGGGATATTCAAACCGAACTGGCAGTCAATTTGCCGATGGTACCGCTTCGGCGTATTGCCATTAAAAGGGTGCTGACCAACCTGATAGAAAACGCTTTTAAATACTCCGACGGTGCCATTGAAGTGCGCACCGGTTTTGAAAAAGGCAGCCAGCGGGTGTATGTGCAGGTACGCGATCATGGTCCTGGTATTCCGGAACATCAGATGGCGCAGATGTTCGAACCTTTTACCCAGGGCGACAGTGCCAGGGGCAGCGCTGGTTCTGGTTTAGGTTTGGCAATTATCAAAAAAATTGTCGATATGCACAGAGGCGAAATCACCTTACACAACCATGCATTTGGTGGTTTAG
>JAYRUI010000405.1:0-3480 GCA_041919175.1 Rheinheimera sp.
TCTGGTTGGTTTTGTTGGCTCATGACTTCGGTCTCATAGTTTGCGTATGCAAAAATATCGGCGCCGCATTGTGTTTAAAAAAAACAGGCGGTGCCGGTTGGGTCTTGTCGAAACAAGAAATTTTTTGCTACGTGGATAAGGTTGGCAGCGTAAGGCACTGGCAACAAAAATTTCAAACTACGGCCTGGTTTTTAGTGGTGACTTCTTTTCAAAGAAGTTCATTCTGGAGGCTCGTGAAGTTGTTACTTTACGGGAAAAACCAAAGTCTTGTCGACCTCTTTTTGCCGCTTTTAACCGCTGTTTGCCGGCTTTTTTTGCAGGCTGCCGACAATTCAGGCAACAGCGCTGCTGCGGCTTGCAAAAAGGAGGGGCTGACCACATAGTATTAAATCAATAAGTTAATTCAGTTACAGGTGTTGTCTTGGTAAATCAAGTTGCGGCTAGTTTTGAAAATGTGCGGGAATTACTGGCGTTGTCACAACAAAAACTGGTGATTTTTGCGTTCTGGTCTGAACGTTCTGCCCAAAGCAAAGAGTTGTTGCAGTTATTATCCGCCATCAGCACTGGTTACCCGGAGCAACTGGTGCTGGCATCGGTGAACTGTGACCAGGATCAGGAACTGGCGATGCAGTTTGGTGTGCGCAGCCTGCCAACGACGCTGTTTATTCAAAACGGCCAGCCGGTGGATGGTTTTGCAGGTGTTGAGAGTGACATGCAAATACGGCAGCGGTTACAACCTTATTTACCCAAAGCTGAAGATTTATTGTTGTTGCAAGCCGAGCCGATGCTGGCTGCCCAACAGTGGACAGAAGCTTATCCTTTGTTAATTCAGGCGCAGCAATTGGCTGCAGATCGGGTGGATATCCGCAAATTGCTGGCTTACTGCGCTGCTTCGCTTGGCAAAATTGACGAAGCACGCAGTTTAATCAGCACTGTGCTGATGGCCGATCAGGATGCTTTATATCAGCAGGTGATTTCGCTGATTGAGCTGGCGGAGCAAGCTGCCGATAGCCCGGAAATCCGCGCTTTGGAGCAGCAACTGGCCACAGACCCAGACAATTTATTGCTTTGCCAGCAGCTCGCAGTGCAATACCAGCAAGCCAACAGAGTGGCGGACGCGCTGGCGTTGTTATACAAAATTCTGCAACAGGATTTAAATTTTGGCGAAAGCAAAAAGCTGATGCTGGATATGCTGGCCGTGCAGCCAAAAGGCGACGCCCTGACAGCCAGTTACCGTCGTAAGTTATATAGTTTATTGTATTAGTCATTTCACCAGGCTGTTTACCGCTTGGTTTTTCCTGATGCCAGTGCATCAGACATCACAAGGATTTGTTATGCGGTGGATTTGGTACTGCTGTGTTGTGTTGCTGTTGTGTACCACTGTAAAAGTGCATGCCGATTCAGCTGAACAATTATTTGCCCGCTTTGAACCTGCTTTGTTGCAGGTGCGGGTGCTGGAAAAAGCTTCCGGCGCAAAAGCATCGATAGGCACAGGTTTTGTGCTGGAGCAGGCCAATTTATTGGTGACCAATTACCATGTGGTGTCAGAAGCTGTGTTGTTTCCGGAGAAATATCAGCTGGAATATCTGGCGGTGAACCAACAAAAAGGCGCTTTAACAGTGCTGGCAGTGGATGTGGTGAACGACCTGGCATTAGTAAAAACTGACTATCAGCCAGAGCACAGATTCAGCATTCAGCCGGAAAAGCCGGTGCAGGGCGCCACTTTGTACTCGCTCGGTAATCCCCATGATTTGGGCATGATTCTGGTGCCGGGCACTTATAACGGCCTGCAAAAATACAGTTTTTACCCGCGTATTCATTTTACCGGTGCTGTGAACTCAGGCATGAGCGGCGGCCCGACAGTGGACGCTTCCGGCAAAGTAGTTGGGGTGAATGTGGCTTCGGCCGGCAATCAGCTGGGTTTTTTGGTGCCAGCTGACGCGCTTGCCAAACTGCTGCTGAACTATGAACAACAGCAGGCCGATAGCAATTTCCCCAAACAGATAGAACAACAGTTGCTGGATAGCCAGCAGGCGATGTTCAGTGAAATTTTATCGGCCAACTGGCAGTTAAAAGATTTTGGCCCGGGCAAAGTACCGGATGAAGTGGTGCCTTTTATCCGCTGCTGGGGTGAATCTAATGTGGAAAAAAGCAAAGATCAGCTGAAAAAAGTGGCGGCATTTTGTAGTCAGTCTGAAGAGATATTTTTGTCTCAGCGTTTCAGCACCGGCCGTATTGAAATGCAGTTTGAATGGCTGCATGGTGCCGATTTGCATCCGTTACAGTTTTTTACCCGCTATGAACAAAACATCAGCAGTGCCAATGCCGATAATCAGGCCAGCAAAGAAGATGTCACGCCTTTTGAGTGTCAGCATCAGGTGGTGCAACAACAGAATGGTCAGCATGCCAAAACCATTTTTTGTGTGCGGGCATACCGCAACTTTGCCGGTTTATTTGACGCTTTATATCTGGCCGCCTCTTTGGATCACCAGCAGCAGGGCGTGATTAGCCATTTTACTCTGTCAGGGGTCAGCCAGGAGAATGCCCAGGCCTTTGCGCGTAAATTCAGTGAGGCTGTGTTATGGCAATAATTGTTGAGGTGCTGAACAAACAACATAAAGTCACAGAGCGTCATAAATTCACGCAACATAGAGTGGCGCTTGGCCGCGCTTATGACAATGACGTTATTTTGTATGACAAGCATGTGTGTCCGCATCATGCTGAGCTGGTGCTGGATGAAGAAGGCCAGTGGCTGCTGCGTGATTTGGCTTCAATGAATGGCAGTTATTTGGAACCTAAACAAGCGTTAAAACAAGCCGGAATTATGCAATCAGGTCAGCTGTGCTGGCTGGGTGAGCAGGCCGTACGAATTTATGATGACAGTCATCAGGTGGCACCGGCTTTACCTTTTAACCCGATAGAACAAAAGCTGATGCGTTGTGGGCATTTGGGTTTAATTCTGCTGTTGTTGCTGTTTGTTGTGCTTGAAGAAGTATTCCATATCTGGCTGGCGGCGCCGGACCAACAGCAGGCGCAGTGGTCGCGCAGTCTGGCCAATTTGCCGTTGTTATTGATGGCGTTAACTTTATGGCCGGCAATGTTGGCACTCTGGTCAAAAATAAATCAACACGAGGCCAGGTTTTTACCTCAGCTGGGCGTCACTTTTATTGGCATCAGCCTGATGGCGGTGTGGCAAGGTTTGCTGGCGGTGCTGAACTTCAGTTTTGATGGTGCTGCCGCAGTGATTTGGTTGCAGGAAGCTGGCCGTTTGTTGTTGTTAACCTTGTTGTTTGGCGCGAATTTTTATCTGGCGCTGCAATTAAGCACTATGAAAAAAATGGCTTTGGCTTCCGGCCTGGCCTTGCTGCTGAGTGTACAAAGTCTGGGGTTGGGGTTTTGGTTTGATGACGCACGGCAGTTAGCGCCTCAGTTTGATAACAGCCTGTTGCCACTGAGTTTTTATCTGAATGAACCAATTTC
>JAYRUI010000406.1:0-3472 GCA_041919175.1 Rheinheimera sp.
CAGCACGTTTGTAGCTACGCTGGTCCTGACCTAAAAATACGTCTTTAAACTGCACCATACCGGCGTTGGTAAACAGCAGGGTTGGGTCATTGCCCGGGATCAAAGAACTGCTGGCAACCACCTGGTGATCTTTACTGGCAAAATAATCCAGAAATGCGCGTCGAAGCTGCGCTGATGTCATATACATATCCAAATCCTACTGTCTTTATGTTATACCCGTCGCCCTTGAAGCCACAGCTTTGTTGACCGCGTTCAATCGCCCCATTCACATAGTTCACTATGCTCATGGGGACTCATTCACTTGTCGCCGCGCTGCAACTTCAATGGTTTAGGCTATATACCCGTCACCCATGAAGCTACAGCATTATTTATTGCCAGCCTGTTACAGCCTTAACTTTGATTATTCCGGCTTTAAGGCGTACTGGATTTGCGCACCGTTAAAACCACGCCGCTGCAAATACCCCATGCGTTTTTGTTTATCCTGAAAATCTGCTACCGGCTTGTCACCATACTTTTTCTGATATTGGGCTAGCGCCAGCGCAAACCAATCCACTTCAAGAGATTCAATGGTCTGCGTTAATAATTCTTTGCTGATGCCCTGCTCTCTTGCTGCCTGCGACAGATACAGCGGGCCATACCCTTTGTTTATTTTTGAACGCACCAAAAGCGCAGCATAACGGCTTTCACTCTGGTAATTTTCCTGGCTGCACCAATCCAGCAACTGCTGAATATCGTCGTCTAAACCACCCTTCTGTTTGAGCTTTTGCGCCAGTTCCTGTCTGCTGTGGTCACGCCGGCTTAATAAATCGATGGCGATTTTTTTAAGTTCAGCAAGCGTCAGCGGTTCAGGCTGCTCAGACTTCAAGATATTCCACCTTGTTGTCTGATGCCGGAGTTAAAGCAAAAAACTCGCGGAACGACAGAAAAAAGCTGATAGATAACAAAGGCAACACCAACAACCAGGTTAAAAACAACGTTGGGATCCCTGTCATCAGCAAGCCAATTGCAATCAAACCATAAAGGGTGAGCGGCTGCACGTTACGCCAGCAGGCTAATAAACTGGCCTGCAAAATTGGGAATAACCGTTGTTCCCGTAAAAAATAAGCAATGGCGACGGCATAAGCGAACATCATCATCACCAGGCTGAGCAACATCACAAAAACAAACATCAGCCCCAGATTATTCACGCCCGCCTGAATATCGGTGACCAGCTGCGTGGCAATCAGCGTCAGCGGAATACTCAAAAGCATATTGGCGGCGGCCAGCCGCAAAAACACCGCTCTGATACTGGCGTCTTTCAGCGGTTCCCAAAAATCACTGAACGATACCTGTTGTTGCTGCTGCATTGCCACCACACAACGGTATAAACCGGCTGTTAAAAACGGGTTTAATAAAGCCGCAATTACCCCCAGCAGCGGGTGCAAAGCACCAAACAACGAGGTTAAATGGATCAGCATCACAGTTTGAATACAAAGCCCCGGGTATTGTTTAAATAGCGCCCAGGCTTGTTGCAACCAACGAACCCCTGCCATGGCCGGAGCCCGGCGTACCACCAGTTGCAATTTCATCTTTCTCTCCAAAAAAACATAATTCCGGCAATCCACTCCGCATAAAAGACCAGGATGATGCCTTATTTAACCACACCAGACTGAATGAAGATTTGCGCTGTGGCATCAGTCTGATACTGACCAGGATCCTGATGCAGGCAGCATTATTGCTGGATTTTAAAGCGCTCTATCATACTGCAAAAAGGCACGAATACCAATGCACGCCTTTTGCCATTTAAAGTCTTTGCTCTATGACAACTAAACAAACAAAAATGGCAGCCTGGGCTGCCATTTTTAGTGTTAACCCCGGTGAAGTTAACGCACTATTTCCATTTCTTTCAGAAGGTTAGTTGCACCGTCTACTTTTTCCATTTGCCACAACATATAACGGCTGTCGACGTGGATAGAACGGTTAAGCGCCGGGTCGTAATCAAAATTGCCGATAATGCCTTCAATCACACCATCAAACAACAAACCAACCAGCTCGGCTTTACCATTGAGTGTCGGTGAACCTGAGTTACCGCCCGTCGTATCGACGTTGGTTAAGAAGTTGACCGGCACCGCATTTAATTGCGGATGCAGGTAACCGGTGAAATCACCTTTGGCAATGGCGGCCATCTGGTTGGCTGGTGCGTCAAAAGGGTCTTTTCCGGTGAATTTTTCAGCGATACCTTTGAGTGTGGTAAATGGGCTGTACTGCACGCCATCACGCGGCTGATAACCCTGTACTGTGCCATAAGTCACCCTTAAAGTGCTGTTGGCATCGGCGTACACAGCCTTATTCTGGCTCTTGTTAAAGGCAATCACGGCTTCCATCACTTTGGGTCTTGCCACGGCCAGTTTACCCATCCAGTCTTTGTTTTTGTTTTCTGCGCTGATATCACTTTCATACATGGTCACGGCAAACTGAATGACCGGATCTGTACTTTGCTGGAAATCTTCCACAGATTTACCTGCCCAGGCCAGACGTTCCACTTCATCTGCCAAAGTTGAAGCTTTATACATAGCCTGCAATTTTTCGCGCATTTTCGCCGCATCAAAAGGCTCAGTGTCTAAAGCAAAAAACTTGTCAAAAGCTTCCAGGCGCTGTTTTGCCGGTAACTTGCTGTAATGCTCCATAAAATGCAACGCAATTTCCAGGTCCACTTGAGCGTCAAAACTGCGTGACATCCGTTTTAAACCTGCTTCAAAACGCTGTTTATCACGGCTTTGGAAACCGGTTTCACGTTCTTCATCCGGTTTTTGCTGTTCATGGGCATTGCGGTATAACTTACGGGCAGTGCTGAACATCTGGGCATAACCAAAATAGTTCATCACCAGCTCACGTTGCTGAAACTCTGCATTCTCTTCCAGCAACTGCTGCAGGTTTTTCATCGCTGGCGCAAAACGGGCCTGACGGCCAGTGTCTGCTTTTACCCAACGGTTCAGCTCGGCATCAAACAGGTCTTTGCGTTGCTGGGTTTGGCCTTTTTGATAAGTTTGCAGCATGCCATCAAAGTTTTTCGCGTAGTTCGCCAGGTTCGCCAGAATGGCTTCGTATTGAATACGGCCTTCGGAACCTTCAGGCGTCAGCGATTTGATCAAAGTGATCAATTCTTCACGGTACGCTTTTGACAGCGGCAGCACTTCAGTGAACTGGTTTTTCACTTCATATGCCGTGTTGTATCTGTTGGTGCGGCCCGGGTAGCCAATCACCATCACAAAGTCGTTTTCCTGCACACCTTTGGCCGATACTTTTAAGAACGAAGGTGGCGTAAAAGGGACGTTTTCCGTATTAAAATCAGCAGGTTTACCGTCTTTGCCTACATAAGCACGGTAAAACGAATAATCGCCGGTATGGCGTGGCCACATCCAGTTATCGATATCACCACCAAACTTGCCTACTCCACCGGCCGGCGCATGGACTAAACGCACGTCGCGGATTT
>JAYRUI010000407.1:0-3470 GCA_041919175.1 Rheinheimera sp.
CCATATTGCTTTCCAGCAACAGGCTGTGGCCGGCCCGGTCGATACGCCAGATTTGGCCGCTGCTGTTTTTCCAGTTGGGGTCGCTGGCAAACAACACACCGCTGTTGCTGATGGCTAAGTCGTTAGGTTGAAACATCTTTGGTTGGTGCAGATACAAACTTAAACTTTTGCCGTTATAACGCCAGATATTGTGGCCGGTGTAATCAGCAATATAAAAACGGCCTTGTTGGTCAATACGGATGCCGTTACCGACACTGCCTTTGGGCAGTTGTAAAAAAAGACTGGCCTGACCTGACGGCGTTATTTTGCCAATACTGCCTTTAAACCTATCAGCAGCACCACCAAAATTCACCGCATAGATATTGCCGTCAGTGTCTACGGCCGGGCCTTCAATTTCGCCATGAAAGGTACCGGCAGCAACAAAAACTTCGCTTTGGGCGGTAGTTGCCACTGGCGTTGTCTGTGCCATCGCAGCTGCACTGCAAACTGCCTGCAATGTTGCCAGCAATAATTTGGTTCTGAAGATGGTTTTAGAAACAAAAAGCTGCAATGTAAAACTCCTTTTTTTATAAAAATCAACATCAAGCCGGTTTGATGCCCTGCGCAAAACGAAACAGTTGCTTGGGGTCATATCGGCCTTTAATCTGTTGCAGTCTGGCGTAGTGGTCGCCGTAATAAGCTTGTTGCCAGTTTTTTAACAAGGCATCGGTATAATTGAGATAAGCACCACCGCTGCTCCAGGTTTTCATCAGATGCCGCATCCGGTTCACCCAAACCGCGCCTTCCTGTAACAAAGATTCCGGGCTACCGACAGGGCCACTCATCAGATACTGCGCGCTCAGCACGGCTTGGCGATGGGCAAAAGCGGTGTCATCGTGCTTCAGCTTTTGAATAGCGCCGCCCATGGCGGTTAACATCACGCCGCCTCTGTGGCCGTTTTGATGGCGTTTTTCAATTTCCCGCAGCAAGGTTTTCAGCGCAGCAGTGTGCAGATAACGGCTGAAAATATCTGAGCTGCCGGCCATCGCCACTCTTTTGAGCACACCAGCTTCATCTTGATTCGGCAGTTTGCATTGTGGCATTTCGAGGCCAGCGCAGTCGGTCAGCATAAAATCGAGATATTGGTGATCCTGCATGTCTAACTCAGACCAGATGCCGATTAAACGTTGCTCCAGCTGTTGCCAGTGTCGGGTTAACAGCAGCGGCTCGCCAATAGCACAAGCGCGGATTTGGATTTCCGGCTCGTTCTGCTGGCCGTTAAACCAAATCGTCGCTTGCGACCAGATATCGTCCGGTAACTCAGAGAGCCATAATTGCCAGTTTTGCAGCACCTGCAAGCCGTGTTTTAGCGGATAACGACCAATATAATTGCGCACCGGCGCTGTGGGAAAGGTCTGCATCTGAAGTTGTGTGACTATCCCAAACTGACCGCCACCACCACCGCGTAAGGCCCAGAATAAATCGGCGTGTTCAATAGCACTGCAATGGCGCAGTTCACCGTCAGCTGTCACTATATCAATGCTTTGCAATGCGTCGCAGCTCAGGCCATAACGCCGGTCGGCCACGCCAAGGCCACCGCCTTGTACCAAACCTGCAATGCCAACACTGGCGCAGCTACCGGCCGGAATGGATCTGTGGTGCCGGCCTAAAGTTGCGTATACATCGCCGAGCTTGGCGCCACTGCCAATAATGGCAATATCGCCCACCAGTTCAATCTGTTGCATCAAGCCAACATCAATTAATACACCTTGGGTGCTGGAAAGGCCGGTGTAGCTGTGGCCGCCACTTCGCACCACAAAAGGCAAAGCAAAATTGCGCACAAAGTTCACTGCAAGCTGCACGTCAGAGGCGTTTTTACAACGCATGATGAGTGCAGGCACCACCTCGTCATACCGGGCATTGGCGGCTTTTCTGAGCCGGTCAAAATGCTCGCTGTCGGGCAGCAATAATTCGCCCTGAAACTGACTGGCCAGTTGCTGCCAGTCTTGTGGTTCTGGTTCGTTCTGGCTGGCGGAGGGGAGTGCAGGCATCACACTGCAGCCGCTTAAAGTAGCAAGGGTTAACACCGAAAAACCTAAAAATGCTCTGCGCTGCACAAAAATCCTCCCAAAGATAAGAGCGCAACCTTAACATAAAGCATGACGGCTTCAGAAGTGGCATTTGTGCCGGAAAGTCAGTGAGCTAAGTGGTTGTATCCTTTGTGTTTGGTATACACACACCTCGCCTTGAATCCTTTGCAGTGGCATCAGCTGCAGCCCAGAGCAGCTGCTTAGCTGCCTCTGCTAAAGCCAATACGAAAACCACCCCAGTGCTTGCCATTAATAAAAATGGGCACAGATAAATCGTGTAGCACTTCACCCGTGTCTCTTTTATAGGTTTGCAGCAACATATGCTCAGTATTGCTGCCACAGCGGCTGCCGGTGCGGTCGCTAAAGATACGCTTGGTGCGGTTTTGTAACAGATCTTTTTGATAATCACCGGTCAGTGGCTGACTGAATTTGCGGTTGTGGGTAGGGAAATATCCTTTGCGATCAACAGCACCTGCATACAGAACCCTGCTGTGTCTTGCCAGAATGGGTTCCTGAATATCCGGAAAATGTTGGTCGGTAAAGCTGTCATAAGCGGTATGAAATTTTTGTGGGTTGGTGTTGCTGATAGCCTGATATTGCTCGGCAAACAAAGCCTGGCTGGTCAGTTCACCCCGCGCAATCGCCTGCGAAAATAACATAGCAATGCTTTGTGCCGCATTGTTGGCTTCGTCAAGCAACTGATTAAAAAAATTGTCGGTGCTGACCAGGCTGAGTTCACGATAAATGCTTTCGGTTTCTGTAGACAATTCAATGGCCTGACTCGCTACAGTGTTACTTTTGTGTTCAATAGCGGCCAGCCCCTGATGAATGTTGATAATGGCCGCGCCAATTTGTTTGCTGGCCTGTGCCAGTTGATGGCCGTTGCTGTCAAGTTCATGCAGTGCGCCCGATGCTTCGTTAATTTCCGCGTTGATGCCATTGACACTTTCGGCAACAGTTTGCAGCTCCTGCCGGACATCTGTGCTGATGTTTACCAGTGTCTGCATCAGTTGGCCTGTCTGAGCGCTTTGTGTTCTGATTTCTGCAAGCATTTGCGCTATATCACGGGTGGCGCCTGCTGTTTTGCCTGCCAGCGCACGGACTTCGTCTGCAACCACCGCAAAACCGCGGCCTGCTTCACCCGCTCTGGCCGCTTCAATGGCTGCATTCAGCGCCAGCAAGTTCGTTTGGTCGGCAACACTGCGGATCACTTCGGTGATATGCTGAATTTTGTCGGCGCTTTGTTGCAGCTGGGTTAATTGTTCGGCGGCATTGTCGACAGCCCCGCCAAGTTCAGCCACTTTTGCCAGGCCGGACTTTAACAAAGTTGCCGTACTGCTGCTGGCGCTGGCGGTGTGCTGTACGGTTTGGGTAATAGTTTGCAGGATGTGACTTAAGTGA
>JAYRUI010000408.1:0-3465 GCA_041919175.1 Rheinheimera sp.
AGTAAATTGATGACCGATGCCCATTATTACCAAACTATGAGTTTTGCCCACAACCCTTATGGTGACGGTCAGGCATGCGTCCGTATCGTTGATGCAATCAAAGCCCATTTTTCCAAACAAAATTAAAGGGGACGGCATTGTGGCTTTGAAGGGCGCAGTGCCAAAAGCAAGCAAAGCTGAACTGTTTTGAGGATCCGGTCCAAGGTTCAGCTGCGGCAATAAGGAATACAGGACATTTATGAACATATTTGAACAACGTCAGCAACAGTTAATCGCGGCACCAAAAACATGGTTAGTGACAGGTTGTGCGGGTTTTATTGGTTCTAACTTATTAGAAACCTTATTAAAACTCGATCAGCATGTGGTTGGTTTAGATAATTTTGCCACCGGCCACCAACACAATCTTGATCAGGTGCAATCACTGGTAACCCCAGCTCAGTGGCAACGTTTTCGTTTTATTGAAGGTGATATCCGCGATATCAGCCACTGTCAGCAAGCGGTTGCCGGCGTTGATTATGTGCTGCATCAGGCTGCTTTAGGTTCAGTTCCCCGTTCTATCAACGACCCTGTCACCACCAATAGCACCAATATCAGCGGTTTTTTAAATATGCTGCAGGCTGCCAAAGAAGCAGGAGTTCAGGGGTTTGCCTATGCGGCGTCAAGTTCCACTTATGGTGACCATCCGGCTTTACCTAAAGTAGAAGCCAACATCGGTAATCCTTTATCTCCTTATGCCGTCACTAAATATGTGAATGAACTTTATGCCGATGTATTTTCCCGTTGTTACGGCTTTCACAGCACAGGTTTGCGGTATTTTAACGTCTTTGGTCCAAGACAGGATCCCAACGGCGCTTATGCGGCCGTGATCCCAAAATGGACAGCTGCCATGCTGGCCAACGACGAAGTTGCCATTAACGGCGACGGCGAAACCAGCCGTGATTTTTGTTATGTCGCAAATGCTGTGCAAGCCAATATTCTGGCGGCTACCACAGCGCTTGGCAAAAGCGAAGTATTTAACGTGGCCGTGGGTGACAGAACCACCTTAAACGACTTGTTCCGTGGCATTCAGCAAACGCTCAGCCAAAATGGTGTCAACTACGATAAATCGCCGCTTTACCGCGAATTTCGTGCCGGTGATGTGCGTCACTCACAGGCTGATGTCAGTAAAGCCGCTTCGCTGCTCGGTTATACACCCAGCCACACTCTGGCGTCAGGTCTTGCCATTGCAATGCCGTGGTATATCCGCAATAACTCCAGATGATCAGAACCAGCCGTTGTTTGGTTACTGAAAGGATATGAAATGAAAGTCACAGTTTTTGGCATTGGTTATGTCGGTTTAGTGCAGGCCGCTGTGCTTGCTGAAGCCGGTCATAAAGTTTGTTGTGTTGATGTAAACCCCAAACGGGTTGCTGACCTGCAAGCGGGTATTATTCCAATTTATGAGCCTGGTTTGTCGTCTCTGGTGCAACAAGGTGTGGCACAAGGCCAGCTGGAATTTACCACTGATGCTGCTGTTGGTGTTGCTTTTGGTGAGCTGCAGTTTATTGCGGTCGGTACACCGCCAGATGAAGACGGTTCAGCGGATTTACAGTACGTATTAAAAGTAGCGGCCAGCATCGCTGAGCATATGACCAGTGCAAAAATTGTGATCAACAAGTCCACAGTCCCTGTTGGTACCGGTGATAAAGTCCGTGCTGTGATCCAGGCTGGGTTGGCAGCGCGTCAGGCAAATATCGAATTTGCCGTGGTATCGAACCCGGAGTTTTTAAAAGAAGGTGCTGCTGTTGCAGATTGTCAAAGACCGGATCGTATTATTCTGGGCACCGATAACCTGTGGGCAGAAAAAACCTTACGCGAGTTGTACGCGCCTTTTAACCGCAACCACGACAAAATTATTGTGATGGATGTTCGCAGCGCTGAGCTGACCAAATATGCCGCCAACTGCATGCTGGCCACCAAAATCAGCTTTATGAATGAAATGGCCAATCTGGCCGAATTGCTGGGCGCCGATATTGAACAGGTGCGCCACGGTATAGGCTCAGATCCACGCATTGGTTACCATTTTATTTACCCGGGTTGTGGTTATGGCGGCTCCTGTTTTCCAAAAGACGTGCAGGCGTTGATCCGCACTGCAGAGCAAACCGGTTACAACACTGCACTGCTGAAGTCGGTTGAGACCGTGAACAAGCAGCAGAAACATAAATTGTTTAAGAAGCTACAGCAGCATTTTGGTGCTGATTTGTCCGGGAAAACTGTTGCCGTATGGGGTTTGAGTTTTAAACCCAATACCGATGACATGCGTGAAGCGCCAAGCCGGGATCTGATGGAGGCTTTATGGGCTGCCGGTGCTTCGGTGCAAGCTTTTGACCCGGAAGCGATGGAAGAAACCCAGCGTATTTATGGGATCCGCGCCGATTTAAAACTGGTTGGCACCAAAGAAGCTGCTTTGCATCAGGCCGATGTCCTGGTGATTTGTACTGAGTGGAAAACTTTCCGCTCACCGGATTTTGAGCAGCTCAGACAAAGTCTGAAAACGCCTGTCATTGTGGATGGCCGTAATTTATTTGATCCCGCCAAAATGCAGGCGCTTGGTTTTTCTTATTATGCGATAGGGCGGGGCGACAGTGTCAGGCGGTATCCGCATGAAAACTGACAGTGATTTAACGCCAGACCTTATTGTTATTTATTTGTGAATTAATGTTGAGCAATTACAACTGGTAACATGGAAAAGGCTCGCCTTACACTTTGCAACCTGTGTAGAATACGCGGCCTTTCTTAGCTTGCCTGTGCAATGACCCTTGTGACATGCACCTTGCACTGACGTTGTCAGTCTGATTGTGCACTCATATGGATATAAAAAAGCTGGAGTAAAACAGTGCTGGATCTCGTGAAAAAACTGGTGTTATGTCTGATGTTGTCGGCAATGATTTTGCCTGCCGCTGCTGCAAACCCTTCGCCTGCAATGCTGGCGCAACTAAAAAAGTTACCAAGGGCTGAACAACAAAAAATCGCCAAACAATATGGCTTTGATTTATCGACGCTTGAGCGTAAAGAAAGTAAAACCAAAACTTTTAAAGAAGCTGGCGATACCAATGCTATTCCGGATCCACTGGAGCCTGTTGAACGTTTTGATGAAGACGAATTTGCAAAAGACGAAGAAAAAGACCCGAATAAAGCAGAACGTTATGGTTTGAAGTTGTTTGATTCTACTATCAGCACATTTGCGCCTGTTGATAATGTGCCTGTACCTGACAGTTATTTGTTAGGCCCGGACGACGAGTTATTGATCCAGATTTACGGCAAACAAAGTGCTGAAGAAACGGTTACTGTGAATCGTGACGGCACCATCCAAATTCCCGGATTTAGCCCGGTAAATGTCGCAGGCCTGACCTTTGCTAAAGCCAAAGCATTGATTGCTGACCGTTTATCCCAACAGAACATTGGTGTTGAAGTAGCCGTCAGCAT
>JAYRUI010000409.1:0-3447 GCA_041919175.1 Rheinheimera sp.
GATGGCCACAACACACAGCCACCAACACAGTTTTGCTGGGTTTTAGCAGCAGTTTTTGCTGATTGTCCGGCTCTTGCGGCCAACCCGCCATGGCAAACCAACCGTGTTCGTTACAATGAATACGCTGACCTTCATGGTCAATTTCGTCCACTGAATCGAGCCGGATTTGTTCAATATCCTGCTCTTTGCAATACACAGGCACCAACAAGCCCAATTTGGCATTTTTGTGATAAAACGCAAAAATGCTCTCTGATTCATCAACATGGGGCACAGGACACACTTTACTTTGGCTATGTAACCAGCAAGCGTTCTGGCTATCCAAAGTTAAAGGGGATGGGTGTTTTAAAATTAAAGACGCCGCTTCGCGCACATAAAACGGCAAACTGCCGAGCCTTTTGGCTAACCAGGCGAGTTTGTCCGGTGGCGTTTGCGCCAGTCGCAACAATTCACGCTCGTACAAGGTATTGCACAGCTCAATATAGGTCTGATTTTGCTCGGGTAAAAACCAGAGTTCGTTTTGTGACTTCATCTGACGATGGTAGCTTGTTTCATATGGCTGTAAAAGGCTGCGTTTTTATCCAGTTGCTGCGGTTTTCCAGGCAAAACCAACAATAAACAACATCAAACCGGTTTGACAAAAAAAGCGCACGAAGCGCTTTTTTTATCGGAGTCAAAAGCTTATTGACCTTTGATTTCTGAACGGCCTTTGTATGGCGCCTTGGCGCCCAGCTCTTGCTCAATCCGCAATAACTGGTTGTACTTAGACACCCGGTCAGAGCGGCATAAAGAACCGGTTTTGATTTGACCCGCTGCAGTACCTACCGCTAAATCAGCGATAAAGGCATCTTCAGTTTCACCTGAACGGTGAGAAATGACGGCAGTGAAACCTGCGTCTTTTGCCATTTTAATGGCCGCTAAAGTTTCAGTTAAAGAACCAATCTGGTTAAATTTGATCAGGATAGAGTTACCAATGCCCTGCTCAATACCACGGGTTAAAATTTTGGTATTGGTCACGAACAAGTCATCACCCACCAGCTGTACTTTATTACCAATTTTATTGGTTAAGTCTTTCCAGCCGTCCCAGTCTGATTCATCCAGACCATCTTCAATAGAGATAATTGGGAATTTAGCCGCGAGACCGGCCAGGAAGTCGTTAAATTCATACGAAGTGAATTCTTTGCCTTCGCCGGTCAGTTTGTATTTACCGTCGTGGTAAAACTCTGAAGCGGCGCAGTCTAAGGCTAAAGTGATGTCTTTATTGAGCTCGTAACCAGCTGCTGCAACAGCTTTCGAAATCACAGTTAAAGCTTCTTCGTTTGATTTTAAATCCGGCGCAAAACCACCTTCATCACCCACAGCAGTGTTTAAACCCTGGCTGTGCAGTTCTTTTTTCAGCTGGTGGAAAATCTCAGCGCCCATCCGCAGTGCTTCGGCAAAAGTTTTGGCACCAACCGGCTGTACCATAAACTCCTGGATATCAACGTTGTTGTCGGCATGCTCACCACCATTGATGATATTCATCATAGGTACCGGCATTGAATACACGCCTGGTGTGCCGTTTAAGTCGGCAATATGCTGATACAACGGGATTTTTTTGTCGGCAGCAGCTGCGCGGGCCACTGCTAAAGACACCGCCAGAATAGCGTTGGCGCCTAATTTGGATTTCGATTCGGTACCGTCTAAATCAATCATCAGCTGGTCGATATTGGCTTGCTGGTATGCACATTTGCCAACCAAAGCCGCTTTAATCGGGCCTTCGATATTGGCAACAGCAGTGCGTACACCTTTGCCTAAATAACGGCTTTTATCGCCATCACGCAGCTCTAGAGCTTCGCGGGTACCGGTTGAAGCGCCTGAAGGAGCACAACCACGGCCCATCACACCGCTTTTTAAAAATACATCGGCTTCAACTGTTGGATTGCCACGCGAGTCCAGAATTTCACGGGCAACGATATTGATAATTTCTGACATGTATATCCCCTGTAGGCTAAAGCAAAAAAGCCGCACTCCAAGGCGCGGCTTTTTCATTATTTAGTCGTTTGTTGTTTCTGATATTTGGCTGCTGCTGCAACAAACCCCTGGAACAACGGATGACCGTCGCGTGGTGTCGAGTTAAATTCCGGATGGAACTGACCCGCCACGAACCATGGGTGGTTTGGTAATTCGATCATTTCCACCAGCTGATTGTCAGCCGACAAACCGGAAATAATCAGGCCAGCCTCTTCAAGTTTAGGAATAAAGTGGTTATTCACTTCATAACGATGGCGGTGACGTTCGCTAATCACATCAGCGCCATAAGTTTCGCGGGCTTTGGTATTGGCCTTGAGGTTACAGTTTTGGCTGCCCAGACGCATAGTGCCGCCAAGATCCGAATCATCGGTTCTTTGCTCCACCTGACCTGCGCTGTCCAGCCATTCGGTGATAAGACCTACCACCGGGTAAGCGGTATTTTTATTAAATTCGGTAGAATGTGCGCCTTTCATGCCTGCCACGTTACGGGCAAATTCGATCAACGCCACTTGCATCCCCAAACAAATACCCAGGTACGGCACATTGTTTTCGCGGGCATATTGGGCCGCCAGAATTTTACCTTCAACACCACGTTCGCCAAAACCACCTGGCACCAGAATGCCATCCAGGCCAGCTAAAATTGCTGAACCTTTGGTTTCAACATCTTGAGAGTCGATGTATTTAATAGTGACAGATAAACGATTTTTTAAACCAGCGTGGTTCAGCGCTTCGTTCACCGACTTGTAAGCGTCTTTGAGCTCCACGTATTTGCCGACCATACCAATGGTCACTTCACCCGTTGGGTTGCTTTCCTGATACAACACCTGTTCCCATTCGGTCAGGTCTGCTTCAGGGCAGTTGAGGTAAAAACGGCGGACCACTAAGTCATCCAGGCCTTGTGATTTTAACAAAGCAGGAATTTGGTAAATGCTGGACACGTCTTTTAACGAAATCACTGCACGCTCTTCCACATTGGTGAACAATGCAATTTTGGCTTTTTCGTTGGTTGGAATAGAGCGGTCTGAACGGCATACCAGAATATCCGGCTGAATACCGATAGAACGCAGCTCTTTCACTGAATGTTGGGTGGGTTTGGTTTTGATTTCGCCGGCAGTGCCTAAATACGGCACCAGCGTTAAATGCATAAATAAGGCACGTTCACGGCCAATTTCAGTACCCAGCTGACGAATGGCTTCCAAAAATGGTAACGATTCGATATCACCCACAGTGCCACCAATTTCAACAATGGCAATGTCATAACCTTCAGCACCGGCAACGACACGGGCTTTAATTTCATTGGTGATATGCGGAATAACCTGAATAGTGGCGCCTAAATAGTCACCACGACGCTCACGGCGCAGCACTTCAGAATAAATTTTACCCTGAGTGAAGTTATTCAGTTTGGTCATTTTAGTGCGGATAAACCGCTCGTAATGG
>JAYRUI010000410.1:0-3416 GCA_041919175.1 Rheinheimera sp.
GCCACTGCTGAAGTGACATTGGACGCCGGTGCTATGGCGGCTTTACTGCACAAAGGCGCTTCGTTGCTTGCCAAAGGTGTGGTGGCAATTAACGGTGATTTTGATAAAGGGGACGCCATCTGGCTGGTGAGCAGTGCAGGCGACAAACTGGCCAAAGGGGTTTGCCAATACAGCGCGCCTGAACTGAATAAAATCAAAGGCATTCACAGCGCACAAATTGAGGCAGTGCTCGGTTATTGCCCAAGTGAAGTGGCGGTGCACCGCGACGATTTAGTGTTGATGGAGCAACAATAATGCAAAACCAGTTTAAACAAACGCCCAATCAGGCATTCGACCAGGCAGTCGATATCGCGGCTTTATGTCAGCAAGCCAAAGCGGCCGGCCGGCAATTAGCCCAGTTAGCTGAAGCACAGAAAAACCAGGTTCTGCTGGCGATGGCGGATGCTCTGGAAGCTGCAACTAGTAGTATTCTTGAACAAAATCAGCTGGATATGCAAAATGCGGTCGCCAATGGCTTAGCCGAAGCGATGCAAGACAGATTGTTATTAACCACCGAACGCATTCAGTCGCTGGCGGGAGCCGTGCGGCAAATTGCCAGTCTGGCCGACCCTGTCGGGCAAATCCGACAGCTGGCGCCAAGGCCTAATGGCATTCAGGTGGGACGCATGCGCATTCCGCTGGGTGTGATTGCGATGATTTATGAAGCCAGGCCCAATGTCACGGCCGATGCCGGCGCCTTGTGTTTTAAGTCAGGCAACGCGGTCATTTTGCGCGGCGGCCGTGAGGCGTTACATTCCAGCCTGGCCATTGCCAAAGTGCTGCAACAGGTGCTGGTGGCGCATCAAATCAACCCGGCCGCTATTAGTGTATTGCCAAACCCGGATCGGGATTTGTTGCTGCAACTGCTGCAGCAAAACGACACAGTGGACTTAGTGATCCCGCGGGGTGGTGAGGGTTTAATCCGTTTTGTCAGTGAACATAGCCGTATTCCGGTCATCCAGCATTACAAAGGCGTTTGCCATTTATTTGTCGATAAAGCCGCCGACTTTCACAAAGCGCTGGCCTTGCTGTTGAATGGTAAAACCCAAAGACCGGGCGTGTGTAATGCGCTGGAAACGCTGTTGGTGCATGCCGATATTGCGGCTGAATTTTTAGCTTTGGCAGGTAAGTCCTTGGCAGATAAAGGGGTACAACTTTTTGGTTGTGCCAAAACAGTAGTGCTATTGCCGCAAGCGCAACAGGCCGCTGCACATCAGTTTGATACAGAATATCTGGCGCTTGCCATGTCGGTGAAAGTGGTCGACAACTTCGCTGCCGCTGTCGCACATATTGAACAGCACAGCTCAGGCCATACCGAAGTGATCTGCACCCAGGATATCAGCCGCGCCCAGCGTTTTTTAAAAGCGATCAACTCAGCCGTGGTGATGGTGAACGCTTCGTCGCGTTTTTCTGATGGTGGTGAGCTGGGATTAGGCGCCGAAATTGGTATTTCTACCAGCAAGTTACATGCGTACGGCCCTATGGGCTTGGAGTCTTTAACCACCGAAAAATATATTGTGATTGGTGATGGGCAGGTACGGCTGTAGCAAAGCTACAGCCAATGCCGACAACTCAGGGATTGTTGATCCTGTGCTGTAAGTATTGCACTGCGGCGTCAAGCTGCACGTCACGTTGCTGCCGTATCCCTTCAATCGTCAAAGGGGCCGGCAAATCCGGTTGAATACCCACACCTATCATGGCGCTGCCATCGTGTTGGGTCACTTCCATACCGGTAAAAATGCCACTGATGCCGCCATTGTTCGCTCCACCAAATAGCTGATACTGAGTAATTTCACCGTTAATGCCAAAAGTGGTTTCTCCCATCACCGGAATACCGGCATTTTGGGCGTAAGCCAGCGCATGTTCGTTCTGGCTGATGCTATATCTGGAGCTTAAAATCACCACCGGCTGGCTAAGCCTCGGGCTTTGTGCCGGTGCTGTTTGCGGCAGTCTGAGGCGGTATTTTAACGCCGACTCCGGGTGATTGGCGTAGTGATGGTACAAAGGCGCAGCAGAAAGCGCCCGGCCGGCAAAATAAGGCAGCGTTTGAAACCAGCCATCCCAGCTTTGTGGATAATTGCGCAAATCCAGCACTATCGCCTTTTTAGTGCGCAATTTGGTGATGGTGTTTTGAATATCGGCCGGCATTGTTTTAGCCAGATTGACATAACCTATATCACCGGCTAAATCCAAAAACTGCGGTTGTTGTTTAAAACTCAGTTCATCGCGGACACGATAAGCCAAAATGCCGGCTTCGCTGGCTATCAGGCTGGTGTTATACAACTGGCCGGCCTGATTCTTCAGTGTCAACTTAAACTCTGTATTGCGATAAGCGCGCAGTAAATACATCAGCGCCACCTGGTTTGCAGCGCGGTGTTTAGAAACTAAAGCTGTCTGGCTGAGCTCTGCCACTACTTCGGCCACAGGTCTGCCGTTCACTTCCAGCAGCTCGTCCCCAAGGTTGATGTTTGTAACAGCGGCCGTTTTATACACTGCCACCAATTTATTTTCTATCCACTCAAAGCGCACCGGTGTCAGATAACTACCAAGCCAGCGCGCTGTATTGGGCGTGGTGATACTGACATGGTTGTCCTGCAATTTACTCAGGCTCAGATGCAGCTGTTTTTCAAAGACTAAACGATCGTCTGAAACACAACTTTGTAACAGCGGCTCCAGCTCGTTGTCCCAGTTCAGCTGAAGAGTGGCGAAATAGGGAAAAAAATGCTGCAAAATGCCCCAAATTTCGCCAGCCGCCGCCAAACACACCATAGGATGATCAAGATTAACCGGCAGCTGATAGCGGGCTGAGCTGGTAAATGCTTCGCCTGCCGGCACAGTGGCACTGCCGGAAACCGCACTGACCAGCGGGATCACTGCACTGAGCAAAGCGTCGCGGTATTGATATTGCTGTTGCACCGGCAGTTGTGGTTGATTGGCCAGTTGTGATGGGCTGATTGTCAGGCGTTGGCGTTGGTAGCTGCCGATACTACTGGGATCTTCATCTTTATAACCATTTTGTTGCCAGACCCGGAAACTGCCGGCGTTTTGCAGTTGCCGGTTGGCACCATTACGGCCATTCAGCTGTAAATCCGGTGCTATGCGGCTCAGTTGTTGCCAGATTTGCTGCTCCGCCGCAGTGGCGCTACCAGCTGTTGCTATCAGGTACAGACTTTCTGTGAGAAAAGCCTCCCAGTTGGTTGCGGCAACTGCATCCCCCGGATGGTGGTAGCGGATAATGGCAGCAAGTTTTAAAAATGAGTGGATATAAGGCAATTGGTTGGAAAAGGTGGTTGCAGGTAATGCTGGTCTGTCACCCACTGGCGGTACCACCACTGGGGGCGGCGGTGCAATTACAACAGGCGCTTCGGCGTTGTTGT
>JAYRUI010000411.1:0-3409 GCA_041919175.1 Rheinheimera sp.
GGCCGCGCTATTCAGTTTGGTAAGCCAATTTTTTATATGACGGCCTCTTTTCAGGCCGATGAAGTGGGTTTTGAGCATCAGGATTTAATGCCGCAGGTGCCGCCGCCGGAAGAGCTGGTTTCCGATCTGGAGTTTTACCGTGAACACGCCGAACTTATTCCGGAAAGCCTGCGCAGCAAGTTTATCTGTGAAAAACCTATTGAAATGCGCCCAGTGGCATTTCACAACCCTTTTAAACCACAAATAAGCAACGCCAAACGTTATGTCTGGTTTAAAGCCAATGGCGCTATGCCGGACGATTTAAGGGTGCATAAGTATTTGCTGGCTTATGCGTCAGACTTTAACTTCCTGCCCACAGCTTTGCAGCCGCATGGTAAGTCTTTTATGGCGCCTAATATGCAGGTGGCCACTATTGACCATACCATGTGGTTCCATCAGGATTTCAGGTTTGATGACTGGTTGTTGTATGCCGTTGACAGCCCAAGCGCTTCCGGCGCCCGCGGTTTAGTGCGGGGCCAGTTTTTTAACCGTGCCGGCGTGCTGGTGGCTTCAACTATGCAGGAAGGTGTGATCCGCAGTTACGAAAAAGCCAAAGAATAAAAACAGAGGTTCCAGCTTAGCTGGAGCCTCTGTCTGCAGTGATTTGCTGGATGCTTTGTAAAATATCGGGTTGTAACAAGGCATTGACTGTTTGCAGCAGCGGCTGGAAATTCTGGCCGCTGGTGAGCTGATACTGCTCATCCAGCTCGATATAGTGCGCCTCTTTGAGGGCACTGACTAAAGTGGCAAACAGCTGTTTGTCATGATATTCCGGTGATTCAATACCATGTAGCTTTAACAACCTTTGTGCCAGATGATGACTGTGTTGTTCCAGCTCAGTGCGTACAATTGGCGCTTCGAGCTGAATTAAATTCAGCACCATGGCATAACGTTGCAAAATGCCATCACTGTTATGTGCCAACAGTTGCAGCTGGCGATAGCCGGCATTTTGGCTGCTGGTGCACTGATACTGATTGTCCACCCACTCAATCAGTGACTGTTGTTGTAAAAACGCCAGCACCTTCTCAACATAGGGCTCTAAATCGCCGGCAGATAAAAACAACTCTTGTTGTAATAACGGCTGCAACTGCTGACAGATATTTAAGAGCTGCATTTTGCTCAGCTGCCGGTGCTGCAACAAGGCCGTAGCCAGCAGCGCAGGGATAACAAATAAGTGGCTGATATTATTGCGGTAATAACTCATCACCACTGCTTCGTCTGCGCTCAGTTGAATCAAATCGCCAAATTCGTCCTGTTGCAGCTGAATTTTGTGTAAGTCCAGCGCATGCTGCACCAGGCTGTGGCCGTTGCCTTCAGGTAAAGTCACAGCGCTGTGATAAGGCGCTTGTTGCTGCAATGCCAGATATAAATCCAGCTGTGCAACCAGGGCTTTGCGGGTCAGCGCATGCTGTTCAGTGGCCAGCAAAGTTGTGGCAATCAGATTAATGGCATTAAGCGCCGCGGTCTGATTCACTTTGGTCATGACTTCATGCGCCAGTTTGGCGACCACAGGGTTGAGCCACTGTGGTTTTTGTGGTTCAACCGGGTTAATGCTCTGGCGCCAGTCGGGTGCATGTTGCTGTAAATAGCCATTCAGTGAAATGGGTTCACCAAAATTCACGTAACCGTAACCATAATCACGTAACTGCCGTACCGCCTGCAAAATGCCAAGCGCCGACTCTTTGGTTTTGGCGGAGCCTTTCAGTTCACGCAGATAAGTGCTGACTTCCATCACATGCTCGTAACCCAGATAAACAGGTACCAGGGTTACAGGGCGGTCGATACCGCGTAACAACGCCTGCACTGTCATGGCCAGCATGCCGGTTTTCGGTTGTAATAACCGGCCGGTGCGGCTGCGGCCGCCTTCGCTGTAGTATTTAACGCTGTAACCTTTGCGGAACAATTGCGACAGGTATTCGCGAAATACCGCTGAATACAATTTATTGCCGCTAAAGCTACGGCGGATAAAAAAGGCACCTCCGCGGCGGAAAAACTTACCTACAGGCCAGAAATTCAGGTTAATACCAGCGGCAATATGCGGCGCTGCCAGGCCTTGCTGGTAAATCACATAACTCAGCAGCAGGTAATCCATATGACTACGATGACAAGGCAGATACACTACTTCATGACCACGCTGCGCTAAATCGCGGATCACTTCAGCATTGTGAATTTTGATACCGGTAAATAACTTACGCCATAACCAGCTTAATAATCTGTCGCCCACTCTGAGTGTCGATTCGCGATAATCAGCTGCAATTTCTTCCAGTAAATTGCGTGCTTCCTGTCTGGCTTGTTCCGGGCTGATGTTTTTACTTTTTGCTTCATCGGCGATGGCTTTTTTCAGTGCTTCTGAGCCTAACAAAGCATTAAAAAGTGCAGCACGATTGGGTTGGCGTGGCCCTGTGGCCGCCAGTTGCTGGCGGTAAAAGTGAAACCTGGCAACCCGCAGCAATTTATGTGCGCTTTCTTCGCTGGCGCCATGTTCAGCTGCCATATCTTTTAACGACACGGCGCGGGAGAACTGCACTAACGTATGGCGGCCGGAAATCAGCACGACAAAAAGTTTACGCAGCCAGCCCGGAGCGGCCGCTTCACCTATCACAGATTTTACGCTGGCTTCTTTGCCAGGGGCGCGGCCCCAGCTAATCGCTACCGGCACTAGCTGCGCGTCCTGTTCGGGCTGATTTAAATGGGCCTGCAATAACTTCTGACCCTGCTCTAATGCCAGTGATTCTTTGGCATTGCCCCACAAAGGCGTTGGTTGTTGCAAAAACAAGGTTCGAGGCAGCGTGACGTTACCTATGCTGACGCGTTCAGTCGGATCAGGTAAGCCAAGCTGAGCGCAGGCGCGTTTTAAGGTTGCCAGATCGCTGGCGGATGCCACTCTGCTGATATAAAACAGCGGCTTATGAAGGCTTAAATCGAGGCTACTGACCGGTTGTGCCGGAATGACTTTATATTGAACCAGCGGCCTTAATGGCCATTGCAGTAGGCTGGCGAACCACTTTAATCGCGAAAACATACTTTACCTGCACTCAAAAACAGCCGGCTAAGATACCACGGAATGAAATTCCCGCCAATTTCGCACAAATTTGCTCATTTTCTGTGATTCCCCGCTTGGCAGCCCGAAACGCACTGTATATACTCCCAGTATTCACTGTATAGGCATTCAGCATCATGCGACCACTTACTCCGAGACAAGCCGAAATATTACAATTACTTAAGGACTATCAGGCTCATTCAGGTATGCCGCCGACGCGGGCTGAAATTGCCACCCAGCTTGGGTTTAAATCAGCCAATGCAGCTGAAGAACATTTAAAAGCGCTGGCAAAAAAAGGTTTTATTGAGATGATGCCGGGCACTTCCCGTG
>JAYRUI010000412.1:0-3395 GCA_041919175.1 Rheinheimera sp.
TACCAGCCTTAAATCAACACGCTGTTGCAGATGTTTTAGCGTGGTAGGGCCATCCATACCGGGCATCATCACATCCAACAGCACGAGCTGCGGCGAAAATTCGCTGAATTTATGCAGTGCTTCCTGACCAGAACTGCAGGTGCACACCTGAAAACCGCCGACTATTTCCAGCGCTACTCTGGCAACATCCTGAATGGATTGGTCATCTTCAATATGCATTACCCGGACTAAGTCACTCATCGGCTTTCCCTAATCAAAAAAAGATTTTGTTTTAGTCTGGCATAACAGCCAGATACAGGCCAGTGGCAATAGGGTCTTTGCTGGCTTTGTTGATGTGCCCCTTCGTATAATAACGGCCGATATCACTTTGCCAAATCGGATGCCTGCATTGATTGAAGAACTAAAAAGCTGGTTCCTGCAACTGGATGCACTACTGCAACAGCAGCAATGTTACTGGCGGTTGCAACCTATGCAGGCCACTGCATTGCCTTTTGCCGATGCAGAACTAAATGCTTTGTTGTTGTCTTTGAGTCTGAAGCAATGTGACGCCATCGACCAACACCCGGCATTACAGCAGCAGTATTTTGGCAAATTTTTCCCGCTGTTATTCAAAAGCATGCCCACTCTGGCACAGTTTCAGCCACAGGGCCTTTCTTTGCCTTTTTGGCTCAGTACCGATATTGGCGGGCGCAAGTGGCAACAAATTTGTTTGTTTGCCGAAGCCGTTGGCCACAAGGGGGGCACTGTGCTGGAGTGGTGCGCTGGCAAAGGCCATCTGGGCAAAGTGCTGAGTTTTGCCTATGAAAATAACGTTCATAGCCTGGAATGGCAGGCGCAGTTATGTCTGCAGGGGCAACAACAAGCCGACAAACTGCACTTAAAACAAAAGTTTACCGAGCACAATGTGCTGCAGGGCCCTCAGCATCAGGTTTTTAGTGGTGCTGATCAACTGGTGGCTTTGCATGCTTGTGGTGATTTACACCGGGTGGCGCTTCAGGCCGGGGTTGCATCCAGCTGCAAGGAGCTGCATCTGCTGCCTTGTTGTTATCATCTGCAGCAAGGGGAGCTCTACCAGCCACTATCGACGATGGCGGCGCAGAGCCAACTGAAGCTGACCCGGCAAGAGCTCAAGCTGGCGGTGCAGGGGCAACATACCGGTGGTGACAGAGTACGGCGCTTGCGCCACACCGAAGTATTATGGCGCCGTGCTTATCAGTTATGGCACAGCGAACACACAGGCAATCAGCTTTATCAGCCACTGCCTTCCACCGCCAAACACTGGTTTAGTGGTGACTTTGCTGATTTTGCACAGTGGGCCGCTTCGCAGCATCAGCTGCACTGGCCAGCCCAACTAGATGGTTTGGGTTATTTACAGCAGGCGGAAGCGTTATTGTTGTTACAACGGCGGATTGAGCTCGTGCAGCATTTATTCCGCCGGCCGCTGGAATTGTGGCTGGTGCTGGACAGGGCTTTATATCTGGCGGAGCAAGGTTATCAGGTGAAGTTACAGCAGCTGTGTGAGGCCAGTGTGACCCCACGCAACTTGCTGATCAGTGCTTATCGTGGTGCTGACGAACAATCGAGCTCAGATAAAACAACAGGCGCTTTGCCCAGATAAAGACTGATTTGCTGGTCTTTTTGTACCCACCTTTGGTTGAGCCAATGTTGAAAACGCTGGCGGAAAGCTTCGTCGTTAAAATAATCACCCACAATATTGTCGTTCACCGGCAGCACTTCCACCTGGATCACCACGCGTTTTAACTTGCCCAGCAGCATATCAATCAGTACATGGTTGGGGTTGTCGGGATAAATCAGGGTGACATCCAGCACGGCGTCAAACTGCGAACCCATGCTGGCTAGCGTAAAAGCGATACCACCGGCTTTGGCTGGCAACAAATGCCGGAACGGACTGTTTTTATGTTTCTGCTTGGTCAGGGTAAAGCGGGTGCCTTCCACAAAATTAATAATAGTTGTCGGCGTATGGCGGAACTTTTCACAGGATTTTTTTGTGGTTTCGATATCTTTGCCTTTGAGGGCCGGGTTTTTCTGAATTTGTGCCTGGCTGTATCTTTTCATAAAAGGCATATCCAGTGCCCAGGATGCCGAACCAATAAAAGGCACCCATTTCAGCTCTTCTTTTAAAAAAAACTTCGGCTCGGGAATACGCTCCAGTGCGAACTGGCTCAGCACCGGAATATCCAGCCAGCTTTTATGATTGGAAATGAGTAAATACCAGCTGTCTTGTTTCAGCTCTGTCAGGCCGGACAGTTGCCACTCGACCTTGTTAAATAACCCTATCAGCTGGCGGTTATGCAAAGACCAATGGCGGTAAGCCCAGTGCGCCAAACGTGACACCTGGCGTTGCAACGCCGGTAGCGGTAACAGCAGTTTAAGCACACCACATAAAGTGACAATGCAGCCCCACACACTGAGATTCAGGGTAAAAAGTGCCAGCGCAAAGGGCGCTCGCAACAGCCGGAATAATTCCATCAACATCATACTTCTCCCTGTTGCAACCGGCTTAATTGCCGGTCTTTATCCAACCACAGCTGATTGACCCATAACTGGAAACGCTCACGAAATTGTGGATCTTCGTAGTCGCCTATCAGCTGGTGGTCAATAGGCAGTACCCGCACTCTAACCTTGATGTCATGGACTTTGCCAGAGATATAATCCCAGAAGGTTGGGGTGCCTTTTGGATAATAAATGGTCACGTCCAGCAATTTATGCAGATGTTCTCCCATAGCGTTTAACACAAACGAAATGCCACCGGCTTTGGGTTTTAATAAATGTTGGAATGGTGATTGTTGCTGTTGTTGTTTTTCCGGGGTAAAGCGGGTGCCTTCCAGGAAATTCATCACTGACACAGGTTTATAACGGAATTTTTCGCAGGCTTTGCGGGTGGTCTCTATGTCTTTGCCTTTGAGTTGTGGGTATTTTTTCAAAAAAGCTGCGCTGTAACGTTTCATAAAAGGAAAATCCAGCGCCCACCAGCAGAGGCCAATTACAGGCACATAAATCAGCTCTTTTTTCAGGAAAAATTTTAAAAATGGTACCTGACGGTTCATCACTTTTTGCAGCACCAGAATATCCACCCAAGACTGATGGTTGGCGATTACCAGATACCAATCTTTTACCGACAGAGCATCTAAACCTTTTACATCCCAATGAATTTTGCTGAATAAACGGCTGGTCATATTGTTCAGGCTGATCCAGGCGCTGGCGCAGGTGTCGAGCAAATAAGTAATGCCTACCTGCCATAACCGCACCGGTGGCAGTTTTAAGATAGCCAGCAATAAAATGGGACAGGCCCAGAACAGGGTGTTGAGCAATAACATCATAAAAGAAATGATGCCAATCAGTGGTTTAGGTAAAAAGTGCAACATAGGTATTCC
>JAYRUI010000413.1:0-3388 GCA_041919175.1 Rheinheimera sp.
TGCCAAGACCAATTCTCAGCAGTTTATTCTGCTGATACTGAAAACCGCCTCTGGTTGTGCCAATCAGTAATTTATCCGCTTGATCTTCAATATAGGTAATAGCGGTCGATTCAAGCTCGTTGTTAAAGGCAAAGGGGCTGAGGGTCGCGTTATGATAAATATAAATGCCGGCACTGGTGCCAAGCCAAAATCCGCCTGCCGCTCTGGGCTTCACCACCCGGGCTTTTACGCCTTGTAATTTGTCATCTAACAACTTCAGCGTGCCGGTTACCGGACTGAATCTGAACACACCGGCGTCAGCGGCTAATAACCAGTCGCTGCCATCCTGGTGCAGATCCTGAATGGTGCCAAGACTGATATTCCCAGGCAGCGGCAAAGGCCTGAACCGGTAATTTTTATCAAGAATACCCAGGCCTTGTTGCAGCGCCAGCAGCAGTTCACCTTCGCTGGTGGTTGCGATACTACGCACAACTTCATCTGTTTGATTTTCACCCACAATACGTTTGATTTTGCCGCGGGACGCACGGTAAATGCCATCACCAAAACTGCCTAACCAGACATTCTGCTGTCGGTCCTGATAAATGTCGGTAAATAACGTTGAACTGCCAAGCTCGTCACGGCTGATCACTTGCCAGTCCTGGCCCTGATGACGGTGGAAAAGTTCACTGTAACCCGACACCCAATCGCCCTGCTGACGGTCGTGGAACAACTTATAAACAGCTTTGGAATCGCGCAGCGGCAAAGGACAACGATGGAATGTTTGGCTTGCAGTTACATGATAATAACCTTGCTCGCTGGCAAGGTGCATACTGTCATGCTCCCACAACAGGTCGTAAATAGGGTGTTGTGCCAGGTCGGGTGGCAAAGTGAGTTTATCCAGCTGGCCTGTCCTGGAGATTTTGTATAGAAACTTATTACTGCTGATCCAGACATGGCTGGGTGTCACTTCAAGCTGATTAACCTGCTCTTTAACCTGCTCTACCCTGCTGATTTTGCCGTCTTTGACCCTGAATAAATTGTCTGCAGCCACCCAGATTTCATCCGGTGCCACTTCAACGATGGCGGTCACTTCGCCAAGGATAGGATAACGGTCAAATTTTAACGTGGTGCTGTTCACGCCCGACAAACCGGAGCGGGTGCCTATCCAGATATAGCCATTGCTGTCGGTCAGAAGCCTGGTGATGGTATTGCTAATCAGATGTCTGTTAGCCTGCGAAGTAAAAACGTCAAACTTGTTGCCGTCAAAACGATTGAGACCGGTTAAGGTGCCTATCCACAAATAACCCTGTTGATCCTGAGTGACTGCCCGCACTGAATTGTTCGACAAACCGTCGGCAGCGGTCCACTGCTTAATATCGTAATCGTAGATAGACTGTGGTTGTTGAGCCTGACTAAAAGCGGAGAAAAAAAGCAAAGATAACAAAAACAAAGACGCAGAATTCATAACAACCTGCAACAGGTTAACCGGGGTTTAAAGTTGAAGTGGTAACCATACACTATGAAGCAGCAGACAGGCCAGTACTCCGGCCACAATATCATCCATCATCACACCTAAACCGCCGTGCAGATTGCGGTCAAACCAGCGGATAGGCCAGGGTTTGATGATATCTAACATCCGGAACAACACAAAAGCAATCAGCACATTTTGTGTTGTAAAAGGCACTGCCCACAACGTAATGGCAAAACCGACGATCTCATCCCAGACAATAGCACCATGATCTTCTGCCCCAATATCGCGGCTGACAAGATCACAAAGGTAAACCCCAAGCACAGCACCGGCAACAATGACAGCAGCCGACCAGCCAAATGGCAACATGGCCAGCAACCACACCAGCGGCAAAGCCGCCAGAGTACCAAAGGTGCCGGGCGCTTTGGGCGCCAGACCACTGCCAAAACCCAAGGCCAGCCAATGTTGCCATTTATGCAGCAAAAACGGATGAGGTTTCATTCGAAGTGCTGGTATCCCTGGTGTTGATACACAAAAGGTTGGTCGCCCTGACGCAGCTCCAGTTTGCCGGCAACACCGGTGATGCGGCCGATACAGGTAACTGGCACACCATAAGGCGACAACAATACTTCAAGCGAACCACGTTTATCTTCCGGCACGGTAAACAACAATTCGTAATCTTCACCACCGGATAAAGCACACTCCAGTGCCTGTTGTAAATCGCAGCTGTCTTTGAGCGCCTGAGACATCGGAATTTTAGCCACATCAACAGTGGCACCAACTTTGGAGCGTCGCAGGATATGGGGTAAATCACCACAGATCCCATCCGAAATATCCATCGCACTGCTGGCAATAGTACGGAGTGCCTGACCAAGCGCAACACGGGCCGTTGGATAATGAAAGCGCTGCAGAATATGGGCGCGGTGTTTTTTGCTGACTTCCACCTGATTTTGTACCAGTTTCAGGCCTAAAGCTGCATCACCTAAAGTACCTGTGACATAAATATAATCACCTACTTTGGCACCGGCGCGGGTTATCGCTTTGCCTTTAGGCACCAGACCTTTGGCGATGACCGTCAGTGTTAAAGGCCCGCGCGTGGTATCCCCTCCCACCAACTGACAATTGTAATAGTCAGCAGTCTCACTTAAACCTTCGGCAAAAGCCTGCAGCCAGACGTTATCCACTTTAGGTAAAGTAATAGCAAGTGATAACCAGCTAGGTTCAGCACCCATGGCCGCCAGATCGCTGATATTCACCGCTACCAGCTTGTGGCCAAGCGCACGCGGGTCAACATCAGGGAAAAAGTGCACACCTTCAACCATGGTATCGGTGGTCACGACCAGATCAAAACCTTCGCGCACCTGCAATACGGCGCCATCGTCACCGACACCGATAACAACGTCGTTTCTGCTGCGGCCAGCCTGGCTAAAACATGCGGTAATTAATTCAAATTCGCCCATAAAAAAGCCGACTTTCGCCGGCTCTCCATCAATTTGGTCGCAGTAGTTTGACTGCTTTATCGAGGATGCCGTTGACGAACTTGTGACTGTCGTCGGCGGCAAAAGCCTTGGCGAGTTCAATCGCCTCGTTGATGATGACCTTATAAGGCACATCGAGACGGAATTTCAGCTCGTAAGCTGAAACACGCAAAATGGCTTTTTCTACCAAATCGATTTCTTCAAAAGGACGGTCAATAAAAGGTTTTACCGCTTCATCCAATACGGCATAGTTCACCGCGACACCACGCAGAATGTCCTGAAAATAACCGACATCCAGATGTTTGGTGTTTTGTTCCAGCAACAACTGTTGTTCAATATCGCCAATAGGGTTTTTGCTGACCTGCCAGCTATAAACGCCCTGGACTGCCAGCGAACGGGACTGACGACGTGCATTTGGTTTCATCTAAAAATCCTAGAGTTGTGCTAACACGTTAACCATTTC
>JAYRUI010000414.1:0-3382 GCA_041919175.1 Rheinheimera sp.
AATAATTCCGCTGATAAATTGCCGTGCAGTCTAACCCGAGAGCTCGTCAGTGCCAATGCAAAGTCGGTTGAGTGCAAGGCCGTAACAACGCATAATGTGCGCCGCAAAAATTCCCGCCCGGAGCTATCAATGACTAAACCAGAAACTGACGTTGTGTTGCCTGTTGACGCCACAAACGATACCGAACAACCAAAATATCTGCGCCGGATCCGCAGTTTTGTGTTGCGCGAAGGCCGGCTGACCAAAGGCCAACAACGTAGTCTGGATTTGTTCTGGCCAAGCATGGGCCTGGAACACCAACAGCAAACCTATGATTTTGAGCAAGTGTTTGGCCGCAAAGCCGATTTGGTGCTGGAAATTGGTTTTGGCATGGGTAAATCTTTGGTGGCTATGGCCAAAGCAGCGCCAGAGCTCGATTTTATCGGTATTGAAGTACACAAACCAGGTGTTGGCGCCTGTTTGGGTGAAGCCGAAACTGAAGGTGTGAAAAACCTGCGTTTATTTGAACATGACGCAGTAGAAATTCTGAATGACTCTATTGCCGATGGCTCTTTAACCACAGTGCAGCTGTTTTTCCCGGACCCATGGCATAAAACCCGTCACCACAAACGCCGTATTGTACAGCCTGATTTTGTGCAGCTTTTGCGCCGTAAATTAAAAATTGATGGTGTGTTTCATATGGCTACAGACTGGGAAAACTACGCCGAGCATATGCTGGAAGTGATGAGCGCTGCCGAGGGTTACGAGAATCTGGCAGAAGATAAGCAATACGTGCCGCGCCCTGACAACAGGCCTTTAACTAAATTCGAAAACCGTGGTGTGAAATTAGGCCACGGCGTTTGGGATCTTATGTTTAAGCGGGTGAATTGATGTTAACGCCACAAAGTCAGCTGCTGCTGCGAAATATTGCCGATTTATCCGGTGTTGTGTTGCTGGTTGAACCTATGGCCGACGACTTAGCGCGCGAGCTGGCTATCAACAACAATGAGCTGCAATTAAGTTGTTACACCACAGACAAAACAGTGGCCAACAACTGGCAACAACAAAGTCATGCACCTTGTTATTTTGCCGCTGAGCTTGACGCTAAGCATTTAGCGGCAGGCAAAAAATTCGACACCGTTGTGCTTTTTTACCCCAAAAGCAAAGAGCAGCTGGCTTTTAGTCTGGCGCAGTTAAGTGCTGTTATCGACAACAACACGCAAGTGTATCTGGTGGGTGATAACAAAGGTGGCATCAAAAGTTTGGTGTCACACGCCGAAAAACTGGGTTTGCATGCCCATAAACTCGATAACGCCAAACATTGTTTGTGGTTTGCATTAACCGGCCTTGCCGATAAACCACAACAAGCCCAGCCGATGGCTAACTTCAAAGCTGAAGTTGCCGGCAAAAAGCTGCAATTCTGCTCTTTACCTGGGGTGTTTAACCACGGCAAACTGGACCTTGGCACTGCGATTTTGCTGGAACAACTTGGTTTTATTCAGCAAGGCAATGTGCTGGATTTTGCTTGTGGCGCCGGTGTTATTGGTACCTTTTTACTGCAACAAGCACCTGGCATTAAACTTTATTGCTCCGACGTCAGCGCTCTGGCTGTTGCCAGCAGTAAAGCCACTTTTGCGTTAAACCAGCAACAGGCGCAGGTGATGGCCGCTGATGGTATGCCGGATGGCACGCCATTGTTTCACCATATAGTGACCAACCCGCCGTTTCACACTGGTTTAAAAACTGACTACAGCGTGGCTGAGAAGTTTATTAACGAGAGCAAACAAAAACTGACTTCAGGCGGCACTTTAACTTTGGTGGCCAATGCTCATTTACCTTATGCCCAGTGGTTAAAAGAGGCGTTTGGCAATGTAAAAGAACTGGCGCGTCGTAATGGTTTTGTGGTGTACCACAGCAAGAAAAGCTAACTGAAACAACAGTAAAAAGGCAGAAAACATTCTGCCTTTTTGTTTTAACCGCGCTGCGGTAATTCAGTTTAGCCCTGCAACACTATTTGCCTGGCCAGATATGGCCCCAGATATTCTTCTGCTGCCTGGCCGGTTTTAAACATTAATGCCGGCACCAGATACAACTGCCCTGCTTCCACCCAATAAATGGCATTTTGCCTGAATTTCAGCGCCAGACTCAGCGCTTTGGTTTTATCACAGAGCACAGCCCAACTTTTTTCCTGAAAAGATAAATCCGGCGAAGCGCCAATGATGGTGCGGTAAGGAATATGCGCTTCATCGAGTTCAGTTTCGAATTCACGGTCGAGGGTTAAATTATGCTGAGGGTGGTAAAGATGTCCGGCGGGGTTTTGTGCACTGATAATGGCAAAATTGATTTGATCGCCCAGTGGCTGATGACATAAAAACACACTGGTTTTATAGCTTTCCCAAAGATCCATCACAGGCTCCTGTCAGCTTGGTTAGGACGCGGTTCATTGCAGCTCATCAGCTTTAAAGCGCTCTGACAACATGCTTAAAGCAGCGACGCCAACCAATATAAACGCCAATGGCAATTTTGTCAGGCTGGTTTGCTTAATTTCATGAAAGTGCATAACATCAATGATATAACTAGTTGAGCTTACTTGAGGTTTAATGAATTTATCGATGAAGCCATTATTACGCACCACCTCTATTAAAGGAGCCCTGAGTTGGGTTGTTATGCTTATTTGCAGCGTGACGTTGCTGGCTTCACTGACTATTTCTTCGTTGCAGGACATTGCCTTTCAAAAGCGTAAACTGGTTGATCAACTGCATGCCTACGCCAATATCGTTGCTTTTAACTCCAAAGCCAGCATTTTATATGACGACGCCGAAATGGAAGATGGCAGGTTAAAATCTTTTGCTGCTGTTGATATTTTAAACAACATTCATATTTATAAATTAACAGCCGAGACCAATCAGCTGACATTTTTTTCCAGCTATAACAGACGTGATGTAGGCCCGCATCCAACTCAATTTGATAAAGTTGATGAATTGTTAGAACCGCATTTTGATGGCGACGTGATAGAGCTCACTAAAGTTGTTGATTTTGAAGGTAAAAAAATTGGCTATATTTATCTACGCGCCAGCCTGGCCGAATTGAATAAATATATGCAAAACCGCATTCTGTTTGATTTATTGATAGCAATCATTGCCTTAGTCATCGCATTTTTTATCAGCGTGCGCTTGCAACGTCGTTTTACCAAGCCAATAGAATCATTGCTGGCTGTTGTACAGAAAGTAACCAAAGAGAAAAGTTATTCGATGCGCGCCCCTGCCGCCGAAATCGAAGAACTGCATATGCTGGGTCGCGCTATCAATAATATGCTGGACAGGATTGAACAGCAGTTTAATAAAGTGCAACAGGCAGAACAGGAAATTCGTCAGCTGAACCAGGGGCTGGAACAAAAAATCAG
>JAYRUI010000415.1:0-935 GCA_041919175.1 Rheinheimera sp.
TCGGTGTTGTTGTACCGCAAGTTTCAGTTGTCGGCCGCTGAAGTAGGTTTTTGGTTAACCTGCGCCGCTATGCTGGCGGTGGTGGGTGGTTTTAGCGCAGGTTATTTGTCGGATAAATTTGGCCGTAAGCCTTTGTTATTGTTTGCCGCTTTGGTAGGTGTTGGCGCTTTTAGTGCTTTTGCACTGGCAGAAACAAAAGTTGCGGTGATTTGTTGTATTTTTTTAGCCACTTTGCCACGCGCTTTATGGGATTCGCCCAGTAAAGCCTGGCTCGGCGATTTGTTACCCGATAGCAAAGACCGTGAGTTGGCCCTGCAGGGGCTGTATTTTATGGTGAATGCCGGTGCTGCTATCGGACCTTTGCTGGGCATTTGGGCCGGCGTCAGTGGCAATCAACATGCGTTTTTTCTGACGGCCGGTTCTTATGCGTGTCTGGGGTTTGGTATTTTGTGGTTGCACCGTTTCAGGCCATCAGCCAGCCAACATAAAGCGCACAGCGGCTTAAATTTAAAACTGACGCTGCGCATCCTGCAGCAAGACCACTTATTTTTGCTGATCATCGTGGCCAATATTCTGATTAATTTTATTTATGCCCACGCCGATTCCAGTTTGATCCAATATCTGACCCGCGCCCATTTTGCTGAGCTGGTCAGCCTGGTTGCAGCCCTGGGTATTGTCAATTCGCTGGTGATTGTGACTTGCCAGTTTCCGCTGCTGCGCTTGTTGTCGGCCTGGCCTGTGGTGAAACGCATTTACCTGGGTATTGTGCTGCTGGCGATGTCGCAACTCTGGTATGCGCTGAACCCCATCAGCTGGTATTGGGGCTGGCTGGGCGCCACTGTGGTGCTGAGCCTGGGTGAAGCTATTTTATTTGCCAATATGAACGTGCATCTGGATCAGCTGGCACCGCCCGCTTTACGAGGCAGTTATTTTGG
>JAYRUI010000415.1:945-3369 GCA_041919175.1 Rheinheimera sp.
TCATCTGCCATAGGTTTTTCGATGTCGCCGCTGATTGGTGGCCTGGTATTGGATTGGCTCGGCGGCCCGGCGCTTTATTTTGGCAGTTTTGTGCTCTGTATTGGCGTGGTGTTTTGTTACCGCATCAGTGGCCGGTTGCGTCGGCCAGATTTTAGTCAGCTGGCAAAAGCAACGATATCAGATAGTTGATTGAATTTTAGTCAGATTTCCCCTAGATTGGTCGCTGGATTTATGCAGGCCGCCTTGTTGATGCGGCTGTTTTAACGATGCACGTCACAGCAGAGGGAATACCATGAAAAGTCGTCAGGGAAATATGATCAAACCGGGTTTAGTGCTGGCAGCGCTGAGTCTGAGTTTGCTGGTTGCCTGTAACAAAGCGCCAGAAACGCCGCCGGAACCAAAAGCAGCAGAAACTGCCAGTGCCAATAGCAGTGCGGTGCCGGCCACCAGCACACTGGCTTCTTATACGCCGGAGCAGTTTTACGCCACAAAATCTTACCTGGGCAATAAAATTAACCACAACAATCAGTCGTTATTGGTGGCTTCAGACGAAACCGGTGTGTTTAATTTGTATCGTGTCAGCCTGGATGGCGCCAACTGGCAGCAACTCACCCAATCCACCACCGACGCCATCACGCCTATCGGCTGGTTCCCGCAGGATGACAGGGTGCTTTATACCGCCGATCAGGGCGGCAACGAACTGCACCATTTATATGTGCTGGAGCCGGACGGGAAAGTGACCGACATCACGCCGGGGGAAAAACTCAAAGCGATGTTTTTAGACTGGCACGGCACAGACGCCTTTTGGGTAGCCAGCAATGAACGTTACCCGAAATTTTTTGATTTATATAAATACGACGCTAAAACCTATCAACGCACTTTGGTGTATCAGAATAACGACGGTTTAACCGTAGACGCTGTTAGTGACGATGGCCGTTATCTGGCGCTCAGCAAAGAGCGCACTAATGCCGACAACAACCTCTATATCATTGACTTACAAAGCAAAGAGCAAAAACCGCTGCATATCACGCCGCATGAAGGCAATATCACTTTTGCCATTCATGGTTTTAGCCGCGATTCAAAAACCTTAATTTATGGGGCTGATCAAAACTCAGAGTTCAGCCAGGCGCAACAATACGACATTGCCTCGAACAAAAGCAGTCTGTACCAGCAAGCCGACTGGGACATTAGTTTTATCGACTTTAGCAAAGACAATAAATTTAAAGTGCTTGGCGTAAATGCCGACGCTTCTACCAAAATTCAGATCATCGACCAGAACACCGGGCAAGAGCTGAAATTACCGCCATTGCCGGTGGGTGATTTGCGTGGCATTAACTTTTCTAAAGACAGCCAGTACCTGAGTTTTTATGTCAACGCCGACAACAGCCCTTCCAATTTGTATGTCTGGAAACTGGGTGAACCCGAAGCCAAACGGCTGACACAGGCGCTGGACGCCGCGATAGACGAAAAAAATCTGGTGATGAGTGAAGTGGTGCGTTACGCCAGTTTTGACGGGCTGCAAATTCCGGCCTTGTTATACAAACCAAAACAAGCCAGCGACAGTGCTAAAGTGCCGGCGCTGATTTGGATCCACGGTGGCCCTGGTGGTCAGTCACGCACCGGTTATAACCCAACTATCCAGCATCTGGTGAATCAGGGTTATGCCGTGCTGGCGGTGAATAACCGCGGCTCCAGTGGTTATGGCAAAACCTTTTACCATCTGGACGATTTAAAACACGGTGAAGACGATTTGCAGGATATTGTGTTTGGTAAAAAATACCTGCAGTCGCTGAACTGGGTGGCCGCTGAGCGTATTGGTGTGATGGGCGGCAGTTATGGTGGTTATTTAACCATGGCAGCCATGGCCTTTACCGACGAATTTAAAGTGGGTATTAATATTTTTGGCGTGACCAACTGGCTGCGCACGCTGGAAAGTATTCCGCCTTGGTGGGAATCGTTCCGTGAGTCGTTATATGCTGAACTGGGCGACCCGGCCAAAGATGCCGAACGGTTAAAACGTATTTCACCGGTGTTCCACGGCGACAAAGTGAAAAAACCTGTGCTGGTGGTGCAAGGTGCCAATGACCCGCGGGTACTGCAGGTAGAAAGTGACGAAATGGTGGCAGCCATTAAGAAAAACGGTGTGCCGGTGGAGTATGTGTTATTCCCGGATGAAGGCCATGGTTTTGTTAAAAAAGCCAACCGCATCACGGCACAACAGGCTTATTTAAGCTTCCTGCAAAAACATCTGTAAGCTTTTTATCCAGGCGAAAATGCCAGTCGTTTGACTGGCATTTTTTTATCTGAATAATGAGCGCCGCATCTGTGTTCCGGGTTGCTGGTTTAACCTGCATGTTAGCTTTTTAACGCCGCAGAATTCTGCCCAAGCCCTGACTACACTTGTTAAACCTTCAGTTTTCAGTG
>JAYRUI010000416.1:0-3367 GCA_041919175.1 Rheinheimera sp.
GGGAACTGCGGAGTGAGCATTCAAGAGTGAGCGCGGGAGGCGCGAACGGGCGAACGCAGTAGTTGCCGGTGGTTGCTTTGTTCGCGCAGTGCTTTTGTTTGAGTGAGTCCAGAAATAAGCAACGTCACATCTCGTTTTTTGCCTTTTACGATTCATGCCATCATTCATCACAGCCAAAACCAACAGCCGGGAACTGCGGAGTGAGCATTCAAGAGTGAGCGCAGTCCTTGCCGGTGGTTGCTTTGTTCGCGCAGTGCTTTTGTTTTAGTGGATCCAGAAATAAGCAACGTCACATCTCATTTTTTGCCTTTTAAGATAAATCGCCATCAATCAGCAGAACCTTCAGCGTCAGGTTTTGCGTTTTGTCGCCTCTGCTTTCATGACCTGATGTTTAGCTTGGAGTGGGTACTGGCCTTTCCGTCTGATGAGTCGTCTGCTTCGTGATATTTATGTTAATCTGCGCGCCCTTTTTAGTGTGTTTTAGCTGTAACCCGTTAAAGCAGCTGAAGCCGCAGATTGAGTAGTGTGATGACAAAAAGCCAAACCTTATCGACCCAAAGCTGGATGTTAGTGTTAAGCCTGATATTGATTGCCCTGACGTTAAGGACTTCGATGGCGTCTATCGGGCCTTTATTGCCGCTGATGCAACCTGAACTGCATTTATCTTTTAGTCAGGCGTCGTTATTAACCATGTTGCCGGTGCTGGCGATGGGGTTGGGTATCTTTTTTGCGCATCAGCTGGTGGTTCGTTTTGGTGTTTACCGGGTGATTTTCTGGGCTTCGCTGGCCATTGCTGCGGCCACAGCGCAGCGTTACCGGGCGGTTGGCGCTTTGGATTTAACCTTAAGCGCTATAGTGGCCGGTTTAGGCATTGCTATGGTACAGGCCGTGGTGCCTGGTGTGATTAAACAAAAATTTACCAGCAAAGCGCCGTTAATTATGGGCTGGTATATTTCTGCCATTATCGCGGGGGCCGCTTTAACTGCTTCGTTGGCAGCCTTTTGGGCGGACTGGGCACAAAGCTGGCGGGTGGCGTTATCCGGCTGGGTGTTGTTATCTGTGTTGGCGTTAGTGTGCTGGCGCATGCAAAAAACGCAGATCGCCGCTTTGCCTGTTGCAAACACTGAGCAAAAACCGCTGAGTTTTCGCCGCTATGGTCGCGCCTGGACTTTAGCTTTGTTTTTTGGTCTGGTGACCTGTGCTTTTACCTGTGTGCTGGCCTGGTTGCCTGCTTATTACGTAGAGCAGGGCTGGACTGAACAAAAAAGTGGTTTGCTGCTGGGTTTATTACTTTGTATGGAAGTGGTGTCTGGTTTTATCAGCCCCTGGCTTGCCAGTCGTAACACAGACCGTCGCCCTGTGTTATTGGCTTTATTAGTGCTGATGGCCACAGGTTTTAGCGGTTTAGTGCTGGCTCCGGCTATGGGGTTGTTGTGGGCGTCTTTATTAGGTTTAGGTATCGGCGGGTTGTTCCCATTGTCGTTAAAAGTGGCTATGGATCATCAGCATCAACCCACCGCGGCTGCCAGCCTGACCGCTTTTGTGCAGGGCATAGGTTATACGCTGGCCGCTTTTTCGCCGCTATTGGCCGGCTCCATCCGCGATCTGAGCCAAAGCTTTAGCATCAGCTGGTTATTGCTGGCGGCGATGGCTGTGCTGTTAATGGCCATGGCAACCCGTTTTAATCCAAAGTTTTATCAGAGCAAATTTTAACTGGCGCTTTTTAATCGATGCCTGTTTTAAAGCATATGGACAAAATAGGGACACATCTCATTTTCTGCTTTTTACGATAAACCGCCATCAATCGCAATTGCTAAAACCAACAACCGGGAACTGCGCAGTGAGTATTTAAGAGTGAGCGAACAGGCGAATGGCATGTTGCCGGTGGTTGTTGTGCTTTTGAGCTTTAATCTTGTGCGTTGAGACACTTAGCTGATGTGAGGGGCTGTCGCACTGCGCTTTTGTTTTGGCAAATTGCAGATAGTGGCGGTGTTATCTGGTTGAACCATGTAGAATGCGCCATTCACTGCCTCTCAGCGCTTATGCCGCTGATTGCACACCTGTAGGAACACCAATGAAAAAAACCTTCGCTTTAACCCACGACAAACATCAGCCTGCCCGTTTGGTAGATTTAATTAAGCATGAGATTAAAAAATACCTGAACCGCGAGCGGCGCAAAACTTTGCCACAAGGCGCAGACTACTGGACTTTTGATTGTCGTTTTGGTGCCACAGCCGATGCTGCGGAAAAAATCTTTACCGCTGAAATTAACAAACAGATTGATGCAGCACTGGCGCAACAATGGCCGTCGTTTTATGTTGAAATCCTAGCCCGTGCTGCCAATCATCAGCCACGCGACCACCATCACGACGCCGAATAAGCTGAAATACAGCTTTAATATCCTGATGCAGTTTATTGATGCTGCGTCGCATTTTTTGCTTTGCTGCCATAGCCTTAGCGGTTTTATGCGGCGGCAAAGCACGAGCCTGATGCGGACAATAAAAAAACAAAGCTCCGCAGCGCGGCCAAAATGCTGTATATTTCGCCCCCAACTTTTTGACTGTAGCAATTCTACAGAGGATTTTTTATGCAATTTTCATCTTTAGATTTAGCGCCGGATTTACAGCGTGCTCTGGTAGAGTGTGGCTACAGTGAAATGACTCCAGTACAAGCCCAGGCCATTGTGCCGGCGCGTCGGGGGAAAGATTTACAGGTAACAGCGCAAACCGGCACCGGCAAAACTGCCGCTTTTGCCATTCCACTGTTACAACGCATGTTAGACACGCCCAAAGCCACAGCGGAAAAACGTCCGCGCGCGCTGATTTTAACGCCAACGCGCGAACTGGCTGAACAAATTGCCGACGCCTTTAGTGCTTACGCCAAATATTTGCCTTTGAGCGTGACTGCTTTATACGGCGGCGTAAAAATGGGTGGCCAGGCCAATAAACTCAATGCCGGTGTTGATATTGTGATCAGCACGCCAGGTCGTTTGTTAGAACATATGTCGCTTGGCAATGTGATATTAAGTGATGCCGAATTTGTGGTGCTGGATGAAGCCGACCGGATGCTGGATATGGGGTTTAGCGCTGACGTGCTGAAACTTATTCAAATGACCGCCACTAAACGCCAGACGCTGCTGTTTTCCGCCACCACCTCACCGGCGGTCAACGAGCTGTCACACAAAATTCTGCATAACCATCAGCAAATTAAAGTCGCTAAGGTTAACAGCACCGCCGACACTGTGCACCACGTGGTGTATGCAGTAGAGGAAAGCCGCAAAATTGAATTATTTGAGCAGCTGTTAAACGAGCAAAACTGGTTTCAGGTGCTGGTCTTTACCAGCACCAAAGAACAGGCCGACCGTTTA
>JAYRUI010000417.1:0-3360 GCA_041919175.1 Rheinheimera sp.
ACCTTTAACCGGCATATGACCAAAAGCATGCAGCACGATGCCACCTATGGTGCCGGCTTCTTCTTCATCGAAGCTGGTGGCGAAACTTTCGTTAAATTCATCCAGCGGCGTCAGAGCACTTACTAAAAATACATGGCTGCCCAGCTGGCGGATATCGGAGCCTTCTTCATCGTCGTGTTCATCTTCAATGTCACCCACAATTTGCTCGAGGATATCTTCAATGGTGATCAGGCCCGACACACCACCATACTCATCGACGACTATCGCCATATGGTAACGTTTCTGGCGGAACTCCTTGAGCAGTGCATCCACTCTTTTGCTTTCCGGAATAATAACGGCAGGGCGCAACAAATCTTTTAACTGCCATTCAACGTCGGGCGTTAACGCATATTGCAGTATGTCTTTGACAATCAAAATGCCTTCGATATGGTCTTTGTCTTCGTTGACCACCGGATAACGGCTGTGATTATTTTCCAGCAAAATAGGCAGGAATTCGCTGAGTGGCTGATCGATGTCGATGGTGGCCATTTGCGAGCGCGGCACCATAATATCGCGGGCGCGCATTTTGGAAACGTCCAGCACCCCTTGCAGCATGCCTTTGGTATCGGTGTCTATCAGGTTGCGCGAATTGGCTTCGGCAATCACATCTTCTAAATCTGACAGGTCCTGAGGTTCTGCGGTAAAAATGGCGGCGATACGCTCAAGCCATGACTTAGCGGCAGAACCGCTTCTCGAGTGTGGATTGTCGTCACTCATAATATTAAAACCAGCTCCGTGTTAGGTTGAATTCTGTTATTCGGGAATAACGTAAGGATCAGCAAAACCCAGTTCTGCCAGGATCTGAATTTCTTCTGCTTCCATTTCGGTCGCATCTTCTTCATTTATATGGTCAAAACCAAGTAAATGCAAGCTACCATGCACCACCATATGGGCCCAGTGTGCGCTTAAGCTTTTGTGTTGTTCTGCCGCTTCTTTGGCCACCACCTGAGCACAAATTACTAAATCACCCAATAACGGCAGTTCAATGCCAGGCGGGCATTCAAACGGAAAACTCAGCACATTGGTGGGTTTATTTTTTTCACGATAATCAAAATTCAGTTGCTGACTTTCAGCTTCATCAACAATCCGCACCGTCACTTCAGCTTCAGCCTGAAAAGGCAAAATAGCCGCTTCCAGCCATTGCTTGATTTGCTTTTCCGTCGGCAGATCTTTGGCTTCGGTGGCAAGTTGTAAATCTAGAATAATGCTCATGGGGTTTCAGTATCCGCGCTGTTGATGACCTTTTTTTGACGGCTACGGGTTTTGGCCGGCGCTGGTGCTGCAGCCTCTGCGACTACAGCAGGTATTGCAACAGCATTTGCTGCCAGCCTTGCCGCTTGCTCAGCTTCGCGTTCGGCTTGTTTTTTGGCCGCTGCCGCCGCTTCAAAGGCTTCATAAGCAATTACAATTTTTTGCACCACAGGGTGACGCACCACATCTTTGGCAACAAAATAGTTAAAACTGAGTGCATCAACATCAGACAACACATCAATAGCGTGTTTGAGGCCCGAATAAGTGCCGCGCGGTAAATCGACTTGCGTCACATCGCCTGTAATCACCGCTTTGGAGTTAAAACCAATCCGGGTTAAGAACATTTTCATCTGTTCAACCGTGGTGTTCTGGCTCTCATCGAGAATAATAAAAGCGTCACTTAAAGTGCGGCCGCGCATATAAGCCAGCGGCGCAATTTCGATGGTGCCACGCTCTAAGTACTTTTCTACTTTTTCAAAACCCAGCATATCAAACAAAGCGTCGTACAAAGGCCGCAGATAAGGGTCAACTTTTTGCGCTAAATCACCGGGTAAAAAACCAAGCTTTTCACCGGCTTCCACTGCAGGACGGGTGAGAACGATACGGCGCACCTGGTTTTTTTCCAAAGCATCAACTGCACAAGCCACAGCTAAATAAGTTTTACCTGTGCCGGCAGGGCCAATACCAAAAGTCACATCGTGGCGCAGAATATTGGCAACATAACGGCTTTGGTTTGGATTACGGCCTTTTATGATGCCTTTTTTAGTTTTAATGCTGACTTCCTGCGCCTGCTCATCCACCTGCACTAAAGTGGCCGGATGTGCCACACCACTCATGGCAAGATGCACTTGTTCCGCGGTTAACGGCACTAATTTACCGGCAGCATTGATGGTTTCGCTGTACAGGTCTTGCACCAGCTGTTGCACTAACGGCAGCTGCGCTGTTAAACCAAGCAAACGGAATTTGTCATCACGGAAACTGAGCTGAACGCGAAAATGGCGCTCAATCTGGCGGATATGGTCATCAAAGGGGCCGCACAATAACGACAAACGCTGATGATCTGTGGGTTCTACGGTAAATTCAATACTGCTGACTGGATTATCCAAAGGTCCTGTTCTCTGTGGTTAACGAGGCCACGGCTGATGCCGGTGCGGCCTCTGTAAAACTATGTCCGACTCAGGGCTGGAAAGTCTGTACCCCAAGAGGATCTGCTTTTGGTTGACGCGCCAGAATTTGTTGTGGCGACACGTCGCGGCGTAAACCCATTTCTTTTTCAGTGCGAACTACCACACCTTTTAAGGAATTGGTAAATACATCGGTAATTTTTACGTCGACAAAACCACCAATCATATCCGGTGTGCCTTCGAAATTAACAACCCTGTTGTTTTCTGTACGGCCGGTCAGTTCCATCAGGTCTTTTTTCGACGGGCCTTCGACCAGAATACGTTGTTCACTACCTAACATGCCACGGGCAATTTGCAGCGACTGCTGGTTAATGCGGTCTTGCAGAATATACAAACGCTGTTTTTTCTCGTCTTCACTGACATCGTCCGGTAAATCGGCAGCGGGTGTGCCAGGGCGGGCGCTGTAAATAAAACTGAAGCTCATATCAAAACCGATACTGGCAATTAAGTCCATGGTTTGGGCAAAATCTTCTGCTGTTTCACCAGGGAAACCAATAATAAAGTCGGACGACATACTTAAATTCGGCCGGATCTTTTTCAGTTTACGGATTTGTGCTTTGTACTCCAGCGCCGTGTGGTTGCGTTTCATCAGCGTCAGAATACGGTCTGAACCCGACTGCACAGGTAAATGCAGGTGATCCACCAGCTCCGGCACGTCGCGGTACACTTCAATAATATCGTCAGTAAATTCAACAGGATGTGACGTGGTGTAGCGAATGCGGTCAATACCGTCAATGGCAGCGACCAGACGCAACAACTCAGAAAAATGGCAAATCTGACCGTCGTGGGTTTCACCGCGGTAGGCATTGACGTTCTGGCCTAATAAATTCACCTCACGTACACCTTGTTCGGCCAGCTGGGCAATTTCCAGCAGCACGTCATCCAG
>JAYRUI010000418.1:0-3339 GCA_041919175.1 Rheinheimera sp.
GCCGATGCAATTTTCTTTAACGGTGGTGATCAGAGCCTGACTTATAAAGCATTTAAACTACCTGATGGCAGTGATACGCCGGAACTGGCACAGATCCGCAGCATGTTGACCAAAGGTGAGCTGGTGCTGGCCGGTACCAGTGCCGGCACAGCGGTGATGTCCGGTGGCAGTTATCTGGGCAGTGACACAGTGATGATCAGCAACGGTCAAAGCCCGCAAGCTTTATATCAGGGGGCTTTTGCCGCACAGCCGCCGCTGGCGGGTTGTGAAAAAGACAACAGCTGTGGCACAGGTATGGACGAAAATAGCCTGACTTATCAAGCCAAAGGGGGTTTGGGTTTATTCCCATGGGGCGTGCTGGATACCCATTTTTCTGAACGCGGCCGTCAGGGCAGGCTACTAACGCTGGTTGCCCAGAGTAAAAATACCTTTGGTTTTGGTGTAGACGAAGCCACAGCTTTGTTAGTGGGTTTTGATAAAAAGTCACCGGACACTATCCGCTTTGCCGTCAGTGGTGCAGAAGGCGTGTATGTGGCACAAAGAGTGGCCGAGAGCACAGTTGAACCGTCAAAACTGATGGCGATGCAAAGCCACTATTTTACCAATGGTGATAGTTTCAGCCTGCAAAAAGGCCAGCTGTTGACCAGTTTTGCTGACTGGAAATATGCGCCAAGCACCAGCAGCAGACCTTTATTAACGTCCGGCAACTTGTTTAACGGTGCTAATTTCCGTCAGCTGGCGAATTTGTTGTGTAACAACCAGAGTCGCACAGCCGATGGCAGCTTTAGCGTGGCAGGCAAAGAATTTAAAGTACAACTGCGCAAAGACTCGCAGTCTGCCGCCCGTTCTGGCCAATATAGTGTGGGTTCTGTAAATAAAAACTACTGCTCTTACCGGAATGTGCAGGTATCTGTGGTTGGCAGTTAAACCTTTTTTCTACTGACAGAGGTCTGAAGCTTGAGTCAATATCCGGTCCAGTCCTGGGTAAGACGTCTGGCAGCAGTGTTAAAACTGTGGGGCTGGCTGCAATTGGCCAGCCTGATGATCCTGTTTGTGCTGGTCAGCAGCGCTTTATTGGCGCTTGCGGTCAGTTTAATTCTGCACAATCAGGTGCATTGGGACATGGTGGCAGGCGCAGTGATGTCTGCTGCTGTGGCGGCCCCTGTATTTGTATTTGCCTCTTTATACCTGGTCCGGCATCTGGACGCGGCGCTGTTTTATTTAAAAGACTCAGCGCGGCAGGAAACTTTGCTGAATGAAAATCTGCAGGAAAATATCCGTCAGCTGAACTTTGAAATTGAAGAGCGGAAAAAAGCTTTTCAGGCCAAACGCCGTGCTATTGATGAACTGCGTAAAGAAATCTCCGAACGGAAAAAAACCCAACAAGAGCTGGAAGAACAAAGTTTGTTGATGCGCTCCATCGTCGACAGCTCGCCTGATTTATTTTATTACCGCGATGAAACCGGCCGTTTCGCCAGCTGCAACAAGATGTTTGAGCAGCTGATTGGTAAAAGTGCCGTTGAATTGATAGGCCATTATCCTTCTGAAATTTACTCCTCCGACATGGCGCCAGCTGCCATTCTGACCGACCACGAAGTGTCGGTGAATCAATCAGAACTCACCCTGGACGTTGAATACACCACACCAGCAGGGCAAGTAATGTGGTTTGAAATGCGTAAAGTGCCGTTTTTTGACCGTCAGGGCCGTTATATTGGTTTGTTAGGTTTTGGCCGTGATATCACCAGCCGTAAACTGGCAGAGCAGGCGCTGGAGCGGGCTTACCATGACAAGGGTAAGTTTATTGCTACTTTAAGCCATGAGCTACGCACACCACTGAATGGCATTGTTGGTTTAACCCGGCGTTTATTACAAACTGAACTTGCCAATGAACAACGCAGCTGGGCCAATACCATTTTCAGCAGTGCGGAAACTTTGGGTAATATTTTTAACGATATTATTGACTTAGACAAAATTGACCGGCAAGACCTCGATATTGTTTATCAGAGTGTGGCCCTGGATCAGTTTATTGGCGATATCGCTAATTTTGCTGAGCTTATCTGCCAGCAAAAAGGCTTGCGTTTTAAATTGCAAAAGGTCGGTGATTTAAACAGTTTTGTGCGGCTGGACCCGACGCGCGTGCGCCAGGTGCTGTGGAATCTGATTAACAACGCCGTGAAATTTACCGCCAAAGGTGAAGTCAGTTTGTATTGTGAGTTTGTGCAAAATGCCGGTCAGCCAGAGAAGCTCATTTTTATTGTCTGCGACACAGGTATTGGCATAGCGCCGCAAGAGCAGCAGCGCATTTTTGATATGTATTACAAGTCAAGCGACGGCCGCCGCCTGAGTATTGTTGGTTCCGGCATTGGTTTGTCGGTGTCTAAAGCCCTTGCAGAAGCAATGGGCGGATTTATCAGTTTGCAAAGCCAGCTGAATCAGGGCAGTAGTTTTACTGTCCATTTGCCTACTGAAGTTCTGGCTGAGCCTGAATTTATGGCGCCGGTCAGCTGCCCCAGCCTGACGGTGCTGTTGATTGAAGATGTGCCGTTAAATGCTGAAATTGCCATTAATTTGCTGGAGCAGCGTGGCCATTCTGTTATTCATGCGGAAACCGGTGAAGATGCGCTGGCGTTATTAGAAACCGAAGATGACATAGATTTAGTGTTGCTCGACATGCAGCTGCCTGATATGACCGGGGATCAGATAGCCCGTGAAATGAAACAGGAGCCAAGGTTAGCGCAAATACCTATAGTGGTGTTAAGTGCCAATGTGCGTAAAGCCGAGCAGCAACTGGAAGGTATTCAAATTCACTGGCCGAGTTGTTCTCGCCAAGTGCGGTTCGAAGTGCTGCTGCGCAACTGCCGGTTAAAAGCCCGGATGCCATTCTCGACATCAATACACTGCAGGATTATCTGCAATCTCTTGGCAAAACCTCAATGAAACGCAGTATCCAGCTGTTTGAACAGTTACTGCCGGGTTATATCAATAAAATGCTGGAAGCTGCAACTCAACACGAAGTAGGAGAGTTTCAGGAAGCGGCGCATAAGCTCAAAGGGGCTGCGGCATCAGTGGGGTTATTCTGGGTGCAGCAACAAGCGAAGTTGTTAGAGCAGGAAGAAGCACCGCAGTGGGCCAATATGGAACGTCAGCTGATTGAATACCATCTCACCATAGAGCGGCATCTGGCTGCTTTACATGAATATGTGGAGCAGTTCTAGGGTAATGCTGCGGGTAACCTCTGCAGCTTCTTGTGAATATAGAAGCTGTTAAGCACAAAGCTTATGAAGCAACATCTGTCGAAGTAACAGTGGTCTCAGCGCACTTTCTGTACAAAAAGCATCT
>JAYRUI010000419.1:0-3336 GCA_041919175.1 Rheinheimera sp.
CCAGAGAGAAAAGTCCAGAACTGAATAACACCAAAGGCTTCCATTGTGATCCTACAGTTTGTGAGAGCCAGCCGGCCAATTTTAATGACGCTGGTTGCAACGGTACTCCAAACTTGTCGATCAGTTCAACAATGCAAGGAGTGCATGTTTTCCCGTTGTTGCTACTGACCTTTATCAATAACAGCCAGGGTTCTTTCAATAAAACGCAGCAAAGCTTTTTCCGGGAAAAAGTCCTGTTGGTTGCCCGGGTTAAATTTTTCCAGAATGGCTTTGATTTGTGCATCATGTTGTATATCAACAGCCGTTTTACCGGCATTTTTTAATGTCTTCACTCTTGCTACCCAGGCAAGGGTGTTTTGCTGAAAAGCCCGCAGCTCTGCTTTACCCTTCGGCTGACCGTGGCCCGGAATAATCAAGCTATTGTTATCTCCCAGCGATAAAACAGCCTCAATCGCTTGGTTAAAACCAGCGAGCCCACCGGCATAAAATGTCGGATGCCAGCTACTGTCATAAATATCCCCGACAAAAATACTGTTACTTTTTTTGTGGTAATACACTTTATCCATTGCGCTGTGGGACCTGGCAGGCAGCAGCTGAAATTCAGCAACAGGCGTGGGATCTGTAAGCAGCACGGCGCCCTTTTTTATAAAATAAGCATTGCCAGCGATATGGTCGTCGTGATCATGGGTGTTGAGAATAAATGCCACAGGCGCATCCACTAACTCCGTCACCTTGTGCGCTAAAGCGGCCAGCTGCCCTTCCCCGGGCATCGGGTCAATCAGCACCACTCCAGCAGCAGTTTTCACCACCCCAATATTGGTGCCATAAGCCGGCGTTAAAACAAATGCATCTTCACCAAGTTCGGTTACCTGAATTTGTTGCGAATTTGCCAGACTGACAAAGGAGTAAAAAATGGCGATAAAAAACAATGGGTGTTTCATAAAATTCCTTTTTTAACTGGTTGTTATAATTCAGAAAAAAAACGGTTCCAGCCACCTAATTTTGCGGTTTTCTAAACTTCAGCATCATTTGGTTCGCTTCACCAATCGCCTGAAACTTCGCTTTTTCCTGTTCTTTTTCAACCGCCAAAGTGGGTGGCAAAGACCAAATGCCTGCCGGATGATCGGCCGTGTCTTTTGGGTTGAGCAACAAATCGTTACTGGCTTCAAATACAAAACCCGCTTCTTTGGCCAGTGTTAACCACAACCGCTGCGGCACGTATCCCGATTCTTTCCAATCTGTTGCCATTAACTGATCGGGCAGGCGCGGCGCCACCACACCTAATACCCCACCCGGTTTTAATACCTGATAAAAATTAGCCAGCGCATGTTTTAACGAAGCTTCACCTTCAAACATATACAGCTGATTGCGGATGGACAGCACCACATCAGCACTGGCTTGAGGGGCAATAGCGATATTGGCCAAAGGTGCAAATTCGGTCACAGTGACATTTTTGTACACTGGATGTGAGGCCAGTTTGGCTTTAAATTCATTGCGGCCTTTTTGCATATATTCAGCGCGCAGCAGCGTAAATTTGTCGGAATAATGCGCCGCATAAAGTTTGCCTTTTTCCGCCAATAACGGCGCCAGAATTTCGGTATACCAACCTGCGCCCGGCCACACTTCCACCACAGTTTTTTCTGGTGTCACCTCAAAAAACGACAATGTTTCCAGCGGCTTGCGGGCAGTATCCCGCATTTTATTCTGTTCAGTACGGGCTTCATGCTTCAAAGCAGCTTTGATATCGGCACTGGCTGCCAGGCTGGTTTGACTTACCACCAGCAACAAGCTGGCACACAGCAGTTTATTAAGCATCATCCGATCCTTTTGTGGTTAGTTGTTAGTTCCAGGAACAACTTTGTTAAGCCACTAAAAAACAAAAGGAATAAGTTAAAGCAAATGCTGGGATAAAGAGAGGTAAATTTGGGATAAGGCCAGGGCTTTTCTGTTGTTTTGTGCTCAACTGCTGAAAATCGGCGAAAAACAGCGGCAATCTCAGGCAATCAACGCTGAAGGTGAAACCCAAATAGCAAAAAGGCACTTTTTACTGGCGATACTTGAGGGTTGTGGCCCTCAAGCACTCAACCAGCGCCTTTTTGCCCAGGTAAGTACAGCGGTTATCACAGCCACCACAATAAACTGACCCGACATCTGCAGGGCTAACTTGGGCCAGAAGTTTATTTCTTCGCTAAAAAGTGGATGCCAGAGATAAACCAGTGTCAGATCCCCCGGCAATAACAAAAACCAACGACCAGGCATAGGCCCGCCCCAAAGCTGCCATAAGCCCCAGCTTAAAACAAAAGCAAACAACCCAATACCCACAGCCGCCAAACCAGCCAGCAGTGCTATGGTGGATGTTTTCAGTTGCTGCGAAGCTTTCAGTTGCTGCATAGAACCCCCGGCGAAACTTCGGGGCAGGTCTTGTTAGTTACCTGACTAAACGACAAGAAAAACTGCCCCGAAAGTGTGTGACTGCCGTTTTATGTTACCGCTGCACCAAACTGAACCAGTTGCCAGAGTTATCTATGCCCATGGCTTCAACCCCATAAAGCTGCTCTGTTGGAGGCTGAATAAACTCCACACCTTTAGCCACAAGCTCTTCAAATGTTTGTTGGCAATTGTCAGTTTCGAAAACGCCGGCACCAAAGGCGCCTTCCTCCACTAAACCCCGTATTTTTTCGGCAGCGTCTTTGCTGAACATTGGCCCCTCTTTGGGTTCTGCCAATACCAGCTGAAGTTGTGGTTTAGATTTCGGATATACCGTCAGCCAGCGAAAACCGCCTTCCACCTTCATATCATCACCAACCTCAAAACCAAGCTTATTCTTATAAAAATCAAGCGCTTCATCTTGATTAAGTACATATATTGTTGCATGCGCTATGGCTGTGATCATCGTTTTACTCCCTGTTATGAATTCACATTGATGTTATCGAAATAATGAAAGTGATATTTCTCCGATATTGCTCATTTACGCAATTTGCCTAAAAAACGGTAGGCATAACATGCTGGTATCACCTGCAACGGAAAGCGGTAGGGTTCAGCAGACAAGGCCCAAAGCTTGCGGCGATATGAGGTAGGAGCCATGCCGACTTGTTTCAGAAACAATGAAGAAAAGCTGCCAAGACTTGTGTAACCCACCTTCTCGCAAATTTCTGAGACACTGTAGTTTTCTGTGATCAGCATTTTTTTGGCCTGCTCCACCCGCAGCCGGATCAAGAATTCGTGAGGCGTTTCGCCATAAGCATCTTTAAAAACACGCAAAAAATGGTAAGGGGACATATATGAGCACTGGGCTATCCCAGATAAGCTCAGCGGCGCATCAAAGCTATCAGCAAT
>JAYRUI010000420.1:0-616 GCA_041919175.1 Rheinheimera sp.
CGTGATGCACAGGCCAGTTCTGGATCAGATCATCAATAGCTCTGAGTCGGTCGGCCGAAAAAACTTCAAGATTATTACTGATTTGTTGGGCTATTACACTGGCTTTGCCCTGATTGGCGCGCTGTTCAATCAAACGGGTATAAGAAGCCAGTGCTACGCTCAAAGCGCTCAGTAGCAGCAACAACAGTAAAGGCACTGAATAAATACGCCCTGACATAACCTACCACCTGGGTTCTGAGAACTGACACTTTATGCCGGTTGCGTGACAGATTTATGTCATTCAACCAACGAAGTCAATGCAGCTCAGCAGGAATCATCCTCAAATACCACAATTCAGCCTCTGACAACTGACAGCAATACATCCTTGTTTATCAACATTTTAATACAGCAGCTGGCACATTTATTTTTTGCCGGCCTTGCTAAGGTTGCGACCAGAATCAGTATTAACTTGAATGTTATTTTGCAAATACATCGAAAAAATTCATCAAATATAGATGGCCAGCCATCCAAACATCTGTATACTTAGCCTTATCAACATCTGAGGTTTAGTATTATGCCGTTAACGCTGCAACAGAAAATTTCCGACCCGAATCAGGGTGTTTATCTGATTGGCACC
>JAYRUI010000420.1:626-3327 GCA_041919175.1 Rheinheimera sp.
GCCAAAAAACTGTTAGCGCGGCTGAACGAAGTGGAATACGACGGCCTGGTGGTGTACGACATTCAGGATGAAAGCAGCAGAGTGGCAGCCGAGCGGCCTTTTGCGTTTCACAGCACTTTAGACCCACGCGACTACAGCCGCATTTTGCGCCAGCAAGCCAGACGCGACGTGATCACTTATAAAAGTGTGGCGCAGCGTGACGCCGCTGAATTTAACCAATGGCTGAGTGAAAGCCGCGAAGCCTATCAGTTGGAAAATCTGGTGCTGGTGGGCAGCCCTTCGTCAAACGGCACTATTAAATTAAGCCTCAGTGATGCATACCAGCAACTGGCGAATCACGAAGCTGACTTTTTCCTGGGCGGTGTAGCCATTGCTGAGCGTCACGCGCAAAAAGGCAATGAACATGAGCGTTTAATCGAAAAAACCCAACAAGGTTGCCAGTTTTTTATTTCACAGGCGGTCTACAACGCCCAGGCCACTATTGACCTGATTACAAGCTATGCCCGCAGCTGCCGCCAGCAACAGCTGACACCACAACGTATTATCCTGACCTTTACCCCTTGTGGTGGCGAACAAACGCTGGACTTTATGCAGTGGTTGGGTATTTCAGTGCCACAAGCCAGCAAGTACCGCATTCTGGACGCACCAAACCCGCTGAATGAATCGATTAAAATTTGCCGCGATAACCTGCAACAAATATTGTTGCACTGTGCAGCGCTGGATATTCCGCTGGGGTTAAACGTGGAAAGTCTGACCAACAGAAAAGAAGAAATTGACGCTTCTATCCGGTTATTCCGCTTATTAAAAGCCACGATGGAATTGCATCTGGCCGAAAAACAGGTGGCCTGAGCAGGTCGCCTGTTATCCGCAAAAGTCTGCATCGCATTCTGACGTCACTGCAAAAACGCCCGACCCCCATGCCACTTTGGGGTTTCACCACATGTGTCACTCAGCCGAACAACCGATAACCAGGGCATATCACCCCATTCCCGCCATCGGCTATTGTTGCGCCATATCAACAACTGCGCTTTTTTTATGGCTTTTTTCCACCCCCTATCTGGTCAGGCTCTGCAAAAAATGAAATAATGAGAATAGTTCTCATATAGTTTTGCATTTATGCTTTATCTGCTGCCGGGTCTCACATTTTGAAACTGTTAAAATCACATTGGCTGATTGCCGCTCTGGTTGTTACCGGCCACTGCCTAGGTCTTGGCGTGATGTTAACTCAGGCGGACACCACGCCACCCAAACCAGTAGAGCCTCCGACTATGGTTGGCTTGTTATTGCCACCGGCACCTGAGCAGGTGACAAAGCCAAAGCCGCTGCCAAAGCCTGAACCCAAGCCTGAGCCGGCCAAACCGAAAAAACGTCAGCCACCCAAAGCAAAACCTTTGCCCAAAGCACCACCTGCTGAAAAGGCGATACAGGCGCCGGCACCAGAGCCTGAAGTGGCAAAACCGGTCAAAGCCGCACCTGCTAAAACAGCACCTCCGGCGGCACCGGCAGTGCAACCTCCTTCAGCGCAGGCACAAGGGTTACAAAACCGTGCACCTAAATACCCGCAGTTGTCCCGCAAGAAAAAAGAACAAGGCACAGTGCTGCTGAAATTGCTGGTCAAAGCCGACGGCACTGTCGGCACTATCAACGTGCTGAAAAGCAGTGGTTTTAGCAGGCTGGATCAAGCAGCGCTGCAAGCGGTAAAACACTGGCGTTTTGTGCCAGCCAAACAACAAGGCCAATCAATCGATTTTTGGTATGAAATGCCAATGACATTCGCGCTGAATCAGCCAGGCTGAGCAGCTTTTCACATCAAACAAACCGTAATCAGTACGGTTTGCAATAAGGAGCATAACAATGGAGCAAAACCCATACGGCGTCGCCAGTATCTGGGCTCAGGGTGATGGTGTCATTAAAGCAGTCGCACTGATTTTGTTAATCATGTCAGTGGCGTCTTGGTGTGTGATTTTAATCCGCGCCTGGCATTTATGGCAGCTGCAAAAAGTGGCACATGCCAGCCGCGATTTCTGGCATGCGCAAAGTTTTGGTCAGGGCTTGCAAATTTTATCTGCTGCCAGCCGCCAGCCGGGTAGTCGTGGCAATCCATTCCGCTTTCTGGCAGATGAAGGCCAGGCAGCACTTGATCATCACAGCAGCCATCAGGACGACTTACACGGCAAATTACCGTTGTCCGACTGGTTAACCTCCACTTTAAAAGGTGCTATTGAAGAAAGCGCTGAACAAATGCAAAAAGGTCTGGCCATTCTGGCATCGGTCGGCTCTACCGCGCCTTTTGTTGGTTTATTTGGCACTGTCTGGGGTATTTATCATGCGCTGGTCGGTATTGGCGCCAGCGGTCAGGCCAGCATAGACAAAGTGGCCGGTCCGGTGGGTGAAGCTTTGATCATGACAGCCTTTGGTTTGGCGGTGGCAATTCCGGCGGTACTGGCTTACAACGCGCTGAACCGCGGCAATAAAGGCATTATCAGTAAGCTCAACCGTTTTGCTTTTCAGCTACATGCTTATTTTCTGACAGGCGCAGCACCCAAGTCGGCACAGGGTAAAAGTCACAGCAAAACCGCAGAGATCCGCACATTAAATACGGGGGCTTAACATGGCTTTTGGTGGTGATTTTGACAATCAGGATGAAGTGATGAGCGAAATTAACATGACTCCGCTGGTCGACGTGATGTTGGTGCTGCTG
>JAYRUI010000421.1:0-3313 GCA_041919175.1 Rheinheimera sp.
CCTGCATGGCGGCGGCACCGTCTAATAAAGGTGTGGCACCCAGCACAGCCGGCGATAATTCGCCTGTTTGTGGATGGCGCAAACAAACCGGGCTGAGCACAGGCGCTAATTCGCCTTGCCAGCTTTTTAAAGCACCGCCAATTAAATAACGACGCTGAATTTTTGGCTCGCCTAAAGCCATAGCGGCCGGAACTTGCTCAGCTGTTGGAAAAAGTTCATGTAATTCAACGGACATAAAGCTGCTCCTGCAATAAATATCAGCGTGTTTTGATGTTTTTCAGTACTTTGTTGCCTGGTTTTACATGTCGTCGCCCGCATCAAAACCGCGGGCTAACAGCTTCACCCAGGCCGGTTCACCCAAGTCGGCTCACCCGGGCCGGCCAGCTCATGTTGGCCTGCTGTTATTCGAGTAATCAGCTATTGGCCGGTAACTCGTGCCTTAAGGCAAATTCAGCAAAATTATCGGCGCTGACAATAGCGCCGGTGTGCTCGACCACAAAAGCGGCCAGCTTCGCCGCAAAGGCACAGGCTTGTTGTGGGCTTTGGCCAGCAAGCCGCGCCGCCAGATAACCGCCGTTATAAGAATCACCGGCTGCTGTGGTATCTACCACTTTTTTCACCTGCACCGCCGGGCTTTGGAAGCTTTCACCTGCCACAGCGGCCAGCACGCCCTCTTTGCCGTTTTTGACAATAATTTCATGCACACCATAACTTTGTAATCTGGCTAGCACTGCGGCTGAGTCGGCGTCATTAAACAAAACTTTATGGTCGTCCAGACCCGGCAACGCCAGATCGGCCAACTCATAAGCGCGGATAAAACTGTCGCGGGCAAGCTCAGCGGATTGCCAGAGTGCCGGCCGGTAGTTCGGATCAAAGGCAATCAAACAACCGCGCTTTTTTAGCTGATTGATTAAATCAAACAAAGCCTCTCTGTCTTCAACCGATAAAATGGCCAGCGTAATACCGGAGAAATAAAACCAGTCGGCGTTATTTAAGGTTTGGGGCAAGCTTTGCGGCTGGTTTTGCGGTAGCTTTTGTGGTTGCGTGTCTTGCTGTTGCTGCTGTGCTTTTAAACACAACATCACCTGTTTGGCGGCCGAGGTTTCTCGCCAATACACAAAACTACGTTCGCCAAAACAGTCGGTATTAATCATATACAGGCCGGGCCTGGCTGTTTTGCTGCGCAGCAATAACTCAGTGCCGATTTTTTCGTTTTGCACGGCTCTCAGTAGTTTGTCGCTAATCAGGTCAGTGCCAATGGCGCTAAAAAACTGCACATCCGCTTTGTGAGCAATGCTGCGTTTTAAATACACGGCGCTATTAAATACATCACCGGCAAAACTCTGGTGATACACGTTTTCAACCAGGCCAAACAGCTCGACCATACATTCGCCCATCATCACCACTGTTGCTGTTTTTTGCTGCGCTGTCATAAGTTACCCTGTGATCAATCAATACCATGCTGTGTTTTGTCAGGCCAAAGCCGCTGCCTGTAGTTGCGACGCTGCGGATCCATATTGCGGCGCTGCTGCGTCATATCGCTACGCTACTGATCCATATTGCTGCGCTGGGGCTTTATATGGCGCCGCGATAGCCACTGACTCAGCAGCCAGGCGGGTAATTTCAGCAAACTGGCCGGTTTTTACTAAATTAGCCGGCGAAATCCAGCTCCCACCCACCACAAAGACGTTGGCCAGTTGCAGATATTCCACCAGATTGTGCTGGCTGATCCCACCGGTCGGGCAAAACCGCACCTGCTGGTAAATACCACTTAACGCTTTTAGCATTTGGCTGCCGCCACTTAAATGCGCCGGAAAAAACTTCAGCTCTGTAAGCCCCATTTCCAGTGCCATCGCCACTTCTGAACTGGTCGAAACCCCGGGAGCCATCGCAAGACCAGTGTCCAGCATGGCCTGCAACAGCGCCGGTGTACTGGCCGGACTGACCAAAAACTGCGCGCCGGCGTTTTTACAGTTTTGCGCGTCTGCTGCACTTAACACAGTGCCTGCGCCCACCAGTAAATCGGGCAACTGCCGGCGAATGGCACTGATGCCATCCAGTGCGGCTTGGGTGCGTAACACCACTTCCACAGCGCTGATGCCGCCTTGTTGCATAGCGCGGGCTATGGCAACAGCTTCTGCGGCAGAATCGGCCTGAATAATAGGTAATAACGCAGGCCCCAACAGCAGCGTAGATAAAGCGGTCATAACAAAACTCCGGATAAAGATGCCGGCAGTGGTAGCTGCCTGCTCAAAGTTGCAAGTTGTAAGTGGTCGAGCCTGGCGTAAGCCGCGGTGAAGGCCTGAATAAAACGGCTATCAAGCGCCAGTTTTGGCGGAAATACCGCGTCCAGGCTTAAAAACAGCCGAATATCTGTGTTTGCATCGTTATTGCATTGGGCTGCGATGGCGAGCAGCTCTGCCGCCAGCGGATCGACCAACGGGGTTGGCACCGCAGCATTCGTGTTTACAGCGCTCTTGTTAACAGCACTGTCGTTTAGCGTCTGCTGACTGGCGCGTAAGCGGATAAAACGGCACCAGGCGGCAATGGCAATACACAGCATGTCGATAGCACGGCCTGCCGCCAGATTGTCCTGAATAATCGGAATAAGCCGCATCGGCAGTTTTTGTGAGCCATCCCAGGCGATTTGCGCCAATAAATGCCGCACCGATGGGTTTTGAAAACGGCGGAAAATATCCTGGCTGTAGTGCGCAAGGTCGAGCTCAGCGGGCGCCACAAAAGATGGCTTGATCTCAAGGTCCACCAGCTGTTGTAAAAACTGTACCAAAACAGGTTGTTGCATGGCATCAAACACGGTTTCGATCCCCAGCAGCACGCCAAGATAAGCCATAGTGGAATGCGGCGCGTTCAGAAGCCTGAGTTTGGCTTTTTCAAAAGCACTGACGTCACTGGTGTAGACCACACCGGCTTTGCCCCAGGCGGGTCTGTCGACGGGTAAAATATCTTCAATCACCCACTGGCAAAACGCTTCCCGTTTCACGGGCCAGGCGTCCTGCAAACCCAGTTCAGCAGCAACGGCACTACGCAGCGCATCGTCAGTGGCCGGCGTAATGCTGTCCACCATAGTGCAGGGGCTGATCAGCTGTTGCTTCAGCCAGTTCGCCAAAGCCGGTGATTTTTGCTCAGCAAAAGCAATAAGCGCCGCTTTCAGTTTATGGCCGTTATCTGTCAGGTTATCGCAGCTAATCACCACAAATGGCGGCACATTGCGTGCAAAACGAGCCTCAAGTGCTTTGACTAACAGCCCAATCGCCGATTTAGGCTGGCTGCTATCGCTAGTAAGCTGCAAATC
>JAYRUI010000422.1:0-3311 GCA_041919175.1 Rheinheimera sp.
CTATGGAGGTGGTTTTTTACTTGTACTTTTTATCGGCGTAATTACTGATGACCCGTTAAATTCATCTGGCTGTTGTTGATTAAAATACCGGCTTTTTATTCAATCAATTGCTGCTGATAAAAATCTAAGATCTCAGTCAGCGCTGGTGTGCGATACTGGTCCGCTTCAAACAAGATTTCATGACGCGCGTTTTCGATACGAAGTACAGCACCACCGGCACAATAAACGCCCAGGTTTCTACAAAACAAATCCTGCGCTTCGGGTCTCACAGCCACATCAGCGCCTGCCTGGATAATTTTGACCGGCACTTTAATGTTCGCTGCAATATCGGGCATTTGGTCTGCGATGTCACAAGCCTGCCCCAGCCATTGCCAGCTCGGGCCACCCAGTTGCAACTCAGCTTGCTCACGGAACAAAGTTCGAAAACGTTGGTAACGTACTTCAGAATGGCTGTAGATATTGTCGGTAAAAGCACTCTCCTGATATCTGCTCTCAGCAAAACCGGCATAACAGTCCGGGCACATCCAGCCAAGTGCTTGCTGCAGATAACAACCGTCTTTGGCGCCAAAAACGACTTCAGTATTAGGTGCATGCATGGGTGCCGACAGAGCCGCAGCCTTAAAAACCCCCGGGTATTTTGCCAGATACGCACTTGCCACTGCGCCTCCCATCGAATGGGCTAACACCACTTTTTGCTCTGGCAACATCGTACTGAATTTGCTCAGAATTAGATGTAAATCTTCGATGTAATCGGCAAAACGCTCAACGTGGCCTATTTGTGAGTCTTCTAACAAACGAGCTGACTGCCCCTGACCTCGGTGATCATAACCAAGTACGGCATAACCCAAACGGCCAAATTCATAAAAAAGTTCCTGATATTTGGCAATAGCTTCAGTGCGCCCTGTCACTATCACAACAGTGGCTTTGGCCTGCGCAGGAATATGATAAGCGTAAAAAAGTGAAGTGCCGTCCGCAGCTTTCACTGCCCCCGTCGTCACCTGGTGCTGCCAGAACTGTTGTAACAGAGTGGCACTGCCGGCAAGTTGCGCTTCGCTAAACAACTGATAAGGATTGCCGTTGTTGACAGCTGCCTGTGCTGACATCAACAAAAAACCGGCGACAAGGCCGCCGGCAAAAAGCCGTTTTTTTACAAAATGTCGTAACACCAGTCTCAGCCTTTTACTTTTTGCACCAGCAAAGCCAGCGCTTGTAGTTGCTGCACTATCAGCTTTTGTATCCGCTCGTCGGTTAATGCACCTTCGCTATCAAAAGTACCGGCAAAAGCATTAACAAAAACTTCGGGTTTATTGACAAAATGCAGATCCAAAAACACCCCAACCTGGCGCAGGTGATACTGAGCTCTGGAAGTCCCCATACCGCCACCGGCACCCATCATAGCGGCAGCTTTGCCAGCGATCAGTTTGTTATCGGGTTCACGGGACGCCCAATCGAGTGCGTTTTTCAGCGCTGGCGCCAGCGAGTAGTTGTACTCCGGACATCCAAATAAAAATCCGTCAGCAGCCTCACATTGCGCCAATAATTGCTGCACAGCAGCGGGTTTGTCGGTGATATCAGCATTATAAAAAGGCACGGCAGATAAGTCGGCAATGGTAATTTTCATCCCTGCCGGTGCATGAGCCTGCGAATATTTTAATAAAGTCAGGTTGTGCGACTTTGCTCTTAAGCTGCCACAAATCGCCAGAATATTTAAATCAGACATAACAATTCCTTTGAGTAATTTTTATTAGGATGGATATCATCCCAACAACAATTAAAGATGACAAACAGTGGGACACGAAAAGCACTAAGGGTTTTCATCGACCACTTCGAGTTCAGGCAAATGTGGATAACAGCGCTGCAGTAAATGCCCGGTCAGCCAGCCAACAACAGGTAACAACAACAGTGAGACCACTGCTATCCAGGCAGGATGTGGGATCATATAAATATTGGCAAGTGTGGCCAGCCATACCATCCCTGTTATCGCCACCACAAAAAGCCGGCTGACTCTTTTTACCAATAATGTGGCAACTACAATGCCCGTAACCACACCACTAAACCAGGCCAGCAGTACCAACAAATAAGCGGCGACAGGTAAAGATTGCATATAAGCTGCAACGGCCGAGGGATCCTGCCAATCAGGCGTGGAGCCTGGCGGATAAAGCCAATGACTAAATTGCTCAAGCAAAGCAATAGTGCCGATACTAACCATCAGCCCTATTAATAAAGCCAGAATTTTCTTCAGCGCCAATGGCATCATGGCTCCTTTGTTAACTTCGTGTGTTTTTTGTACTGGCAGTATGGCCTGCCAGCTGAAAAAAAGGCAAGCATGACAACCACTTTGCTATTTCTCACCACTGTCAGCAGCATGCCGGAGCCTTAGCGCAACGCCGGATAAGTGAGGGCAAACAAGTGCACTATATTCACCATAAAATGTCCGCCAACGGCAGTAAGCAAACTACCGCTGCGCCAGTAAAGATAACCGTAAAACAGACCGGCGCCTGTTGCGAGCAGCGCATAAAGCCAGCCACCGCCCAGATGCGCTAAACCAAATAACAACGCCACCAGCACCATAGCACCCACAGCACCTACGTTTTGGCTCAATAAGCGCTGCAAATAACCACGGAAAAAAGCTTCTTCCACCACACAAGTGAACACCAGGTTATTGAAGGCAAATAACCACCACCAATACGGTACTTTCCACTCCAGCGCGACAAATCCAGCCTGCACCGCCAGCGCTGAAATAGCACTAATCGCCAGCAGACTTATCATTAAGAGCCGGATGCCTGCATTGAAGTTCAACCGATAACGACCGGGTAGATCGGGCAGCAGCAATAACAACAGGAACAATACCAGCGGTTTATCCAGATTCAGGTACAGCGAAAAAGGCCGGCTTTGCGCACTCAGCTGAACCTCTTTCAGCAGTTGCCAGTTGTCAAAACCAGGCACCAGGTGCAGACTCAGCGCCAGTGATAGCAGGATCACTACACTATGGCGGACAACCTTTTGCCAGCGCTGTTGACCCTCTTTTAATAAAAACACCGTGGCAAATATCACAACCAGCAACAAGGCCGTTGGAACAGCAAGCCGCCCCATCATCATCGCAATACTTAAGGCGGCAGTAAGCAACACCCAGCTGGCCTGGCGTGATAACTGTTGTGCACAAAAACGCTGCCATAAGGCAGTCATTTGAATCTGAGTTTTAGCGTCAGCCGGTACCTCAAACGTGGTTTCATTGGCAACTACAGCTCTTGTATTTGCCCCACTTAAAAACACCAGCATGATGGCAAGGGCCAACAGTAACCAAATCAACA
>JAYRUI010000423.1:0-3306 GCA_041919175.1 Rheinheimera sp.
AGCTTTTGGCTCTGGCAGACGGTCAAATTTCTCAATTTCCGGGAAAGAGACGTCAACCACAGGAGAGCGGTCGCCCTTGACTGAATTAATCATTTCCGGCAAACGGTGTAAAGTTTGTGGCCCGAAAATAATGTCAACATAAGGCGCACGTTCACGGATAGAAGCGCCTTCCTGCGAGGCAACACAACCGCCTACACCAATGATTAAATTTGGGTTTTTCTTTTTCAGCGGGCGCCAGCGGCCCAGTTGGTGGAATACTTTTTCCTGCGCTTTTTCGCGGATAGAACAAGTATTCAGCAGAATGACGTCGGCTTCTTCCGCCTCTTCTGTCAGCGTATAGCCATGAGTGGCATCCAACAAGTCGGCCATTTTTGATGAATCGTATTCGTTCATCTGGCAGCCCCAGGTTTTAATGTGCAGCTTTTTGCTCATGGTAAATTCTTGCCTGTAAAAAGTCGTCAACTACAAAAGGGCTGGCATTTTACCCGAGCCGGCTGCTGAGTGCCAGCATCTGCTGCTTTTTCGGCAAAGCAGTGATGACTTGATGGTTTTCAGCGGGGTTGGATATTTTGTTTTTTGCCCGCGGATCTTCAGCAAGGAAAATTTCCTCAGCTACACTGGAGACAGCGCCATCCAATTTCTGGCTGGTTTGTTGACGGAACTCTCCATTCTTCCCAATCCCCGACTGTGTAGTATGACGGTTGGGGATTTTTTATTGCATATCCTGACGATGCCGCTGTTGCTGGTTATGCCGGCAATACCTGCCTACGCTGATGCTTTAAGCGACCGCTTTTTTCTCGTGAGTTACCCAGTTGTTTTTATTAAATATTTTTTCTATTGATTAAATATTTTAGTTTTTACTAAACCTTTTTCGACTGCATCACGACTCTAGTTACAGCAAAGAACAGGAGTCTTTATGAAAATTGCAGAACCCAGCGCCCAGGATGAAATCCGTACTGTGCGTGCTTTCCGCCGAAAAACCATGTTGATAGTTGGCGCTGCTGCTTTGTTGTTGCTGGTGCTGATATGGCAATTAGGCCCGGCCGTTCAACGTTGGCAACAATCTGAGCTGTCGGTGTCGGTGGATCGCATCCGGCTGGATGCGGTGAAAACCGCGCCTTTTATCCGTGATGTGTCAGTGCAGGGCAAAGTAGTGGCGGCGGTCAGCCCTAAACTTTATGCACCTGCCGATGGCACCGTCAGCTTTTTTGCTGAAGCCGGTACCACGGTAAAAAAAGGCGATGTGATAGCCGCTATTGAAAGCCCTGAGCTCGACAGCAAGCTGAAGCAGGAACAAGCCACGCTCAACAGCCTGGCGACCGGCCTTGACCGGCAAAAAATTCAGTCGCGTAAACAGCAACTGATTGACCAAAAAGCAGTGGATTTAGCGCAAGTGGCTTTAACCACAGCTGAGCGTGAGAAACGCCGCGCTGAACAAGGTTATAGCGTCAAAGCCATCAGCCAGATTGATTATGAAAAAGCCGGCGATGATTTAAATAACGCCAGGCTGCAATTTGAGCATGCGGTGAAAGACGCAAAACTGAACAAAGAAAGTCTGGATTTTGAATCCACAGCCCTTGGCATGGAGCTGGAACGGCAGACTTTTTTAGTCGCCAATTTACAACGCCAGGTGTCGGCTTTGCAGGTGCAGTCACCGGTGGATGGCATTATTGGTAACCTCGCTGCCGACAACAAAACCTATTTAAGTAAAAACCAGCTGCTGTTATCGGTGGTGGATTTAAGCCAGTTTGAAGTGGAACTTGCCATTCCGGAAAGTTATGCCGATGACTTAACTTTGGGTATGCCGGTGGAAGTTACTTTGGATCAGCAGCTTTATCAGGCGCAGCTTGTCAGCATTTCACCGGAAATTGTCGAAAATCAGGTCACAGGCCGGGTGCGTTTTGGCGATAAATCCCCGCCGGGCCTGCGGCAAAACCAACGGTTAGCCAGCCGTATTTTGCTGGAGCAGCGTGACGCTGTGCTGCAGGTAGCGCGTGGTCAGTTTTTAGAAAGCTCCAATGGCCAGTTTGCCTACAAGGTGCAAAACGGTGTGGCCATTAAAACCCCGATAGCGCTGGGTGCCCGCAGTTTATCTGCTGTTGAGGTGCTGAGCGGCCTGAATGAAGGCGATCAAATTATCATTTCCGGCACCGATATGTTCCGTGGTGCCACTCAAATTCAACTGAACCAATAACCGGCTTCTAAGTCACGGGAACTATTTATGTTAAAAATGAAACAGTTAGGCAAGGTTTTTCACACAGGTGAAGTGTCTACCCATGCACTGCGTGACGTGGATTTGCATGTAAAAGAAGGGGATTTTGTCAGCGTGACCGGGCCTTCCGGCTCGGGCAAAACCACTTTTTTAAATATTGCCGGTTTATTGGAAGTGGCGAGTTCCGGCGAGTTTTTACTCGATGGTGACAATGTGAATTTATTGTCGGACTCACAGCGCTCCAAAATGCGTAACCAAAAAATTGGTTTTATCTTTCAGGGTTTTAACTTAATTCCCGAACTGAATTTATTTGACAACGTCGATGTGCCTTTGCGCTATCGCGGTTTTGATGCCAAAGAACGTAAACGCCGTATTGAGCAACAGCTGGAGCTGGTGGGGCTGGCGTCCAGAATGAAACATTTGCCCAGCCAATTGTCCGGTGGCCAGCAGCAGCGGGTGGCAATAGCCCGCGCTCTGGCGACCAGCCCAAGGTTTTTGTTAGCCGATGAACCCACAGGCAACCTCGACAGCCAGATGGCCCAAAGTGTGATGGCGCTTTTGGAGGACATTAACCGTCAGGGCACCACCATTATTATGGTGACCCACGACCATGGCCTGGCGCAGCGTGCAAAAAGGCAGATTTTTATTAAAGACGGCCGCGTTTCTGAGCTGACGGCTGTGGATGCTTTGCACAGTTCCAGCCTGCACAGTGCCAGCCAGCATAGTGTCACGCCCTTGCATGCTCAGGTTGCGGATGGCCATACAGCAGACGCGCCGCGCGTTGCAGGAGTCTGATCATGCTGGCTTATTATTTACGTTTGGCCTGGATCAGTATCCGGCAAAGCCCTGGGCTGAGTTTTTTAATGGTGCTGGCGATTGGTTTGGGCATCGGTGCGGCCATGACCACTGTCACTGTCAATTACCTGATGTCGGCCAATCCGATCCCGCATAAAAGTGAACAGCTTTTTTATGTGCAGCTGGATAGCTGGGATCCGCATCAGCCTGCCAACGACAACGGCGACCCGCCGGATCAGCTGACTTACCGTGACGCCACTGCGCTGTTGGCGGCAAAAAAAGCCTATCGTCAGGTGGTT
>JAYRUI010000424.1:0-3292 GCA_041919175.1 Rheinheimera sp.
CGAGCGGTGTTGCTGTAACCCCCATTAAATCTGCCAGTTTTTTGATGGTGGCATCACCACCTGGCGGGCATTTATTAATGGCATCGCCATTGGCAATAGCTTCAGCATATGGGCGACAGCCCGGGTAACCACATTGGCCACATTGGGTTTGTGGCAAAATATCGTCAATCTGATCAACCAGCGGGTCGGCTTCTACTTTAAATTTTAATGCGGCATATCCCAGCACAGCACCAAAAATCAGTGCTAATACACCTATGGCGCCAAGCGCAACAAGCATCGACATCATCACACTTTCACCAGACCGGTAAATCCCATAAAAGCCAGCGACATCAGGCCAGCGGTAATCAAGCCGATAGCGGCGCCACGAAACACCACAGGCACATCAGCACTGGCCAGGCGTTCGCGCATGGCGGCAAATAACACCAGTACCAGTGAAAAACCCACGGCAGCACCAAAACCATAAACCACAGAACCCACCAGGCCATGGCTGGCTTTGACGTTCAAAAGCGCCACGCCAAGTACAGCGCAGTTGGTGGTGATCAAAGGCAGGAAAATCCCAAGCAGCCGGTATAAGGCCGGGCTGGTTTTATGCACCACCATTTCGGTAAATTGCACTACAACAGCAATCACCAGAATAAATGTCAGCGTGCGCAGGTACGTCAGTTCCAGCGGCGCCAGAATATAAGTTTCCACCAGATAACTGCACAAAGACGCCAGCGTCAGTACAAAAGTAGTGGCCAGACACATGCCAATGGCGGTATCGAGTTTGTTCGAAACCCCCATAAAAGGGCAGAGGCCGAGAAATTTTACCAGTACAAAGTTATTGACCAGTATTGTACTGACAAGCAATAGCAGAAATTCAGTCATCATAAGATCATCATCTGGTGGTCTGATTGGTGCAGAGCTAGCAAGGTGACTGCACCACACCAATTTTGGGGTGCGCTATTATGCGGCCTTTAAAAGCCGCAAACAACCCGATAGGAAGCAAGGTTAATCGCTGTTTGTGCAAAATTGCGGCAAGGCGCTCAGAGTGGCGCCGGTTTACCGATGTAATAGCCCTGAGTACCGTCAATAAACAACGACTCCAGCATATGTTTTTCTTCCTGCGACTCCACACTCTCGGCCAATACGCCCACGCCAATACGGTGGGCGAGGTCGATCATCAGGCGCATAAAATATTGATTGTTTTTGTCTTCATCAATATGACGGGTGTAACTGCCATCCATTTTGACAAAATCCGGTTTTAAATCGCGGAAAAACTTAAAGGAGGTAATACCGACACCAAATTTTTCCACTGTTAAGCGGCAGCCGCAGCGGTGCAGCATATCAATAAATCTTTTGCTGGTTTTTAAGTTTTGCTGCAAACCATATTCACTGACTTCAAACACCAGTTTTGTGGCGATAGAAGCGTCTTTCAGTAAACGGCGTTCCAGCCAGATCACAAACTGATCGTCATGCACACAGCGGGGCGACAGGTTCAGGCCAAAATATTGATCCTGCATATTGCGGTTTTTAATAGTAGTGAGCGCGGTTTCAATAATCAGCCGGTCCACTGCAATAATTTTGTCGAGTTTTTCTGCCATAGCTAAAAAGGACGCTGTTGGCAAAATCTGATTTTCTACCGTTTTAAAACGCACCAGAATTTCGGAATAGGTTTTGGACGAACGGTTTGACGGCTGCACCGTTTGTAATAACAACGAAATCCGGCTGTTATCCAGCACATCGTCAATCACGTTGCGCCAGTTTTGGTTGCCATAACCGCCAATGCCAACTTCACCGGCAGAGCTGTCTTTCTGGATATGCCAGCTGTTGCTTTGTTTGGTTTGCGCCAGGCTGATAGACGTATCTGCCACCGCCAGCAATTCACCCAGAGGTTTACCAGTTTCGTAACCAACCAAACCTGTGTAAGCCACTGAATCTAACTCAGTTAGTTTTTGATATTCGTTAAAACGGCTTTGCAGCTGAATGGCAAAATTCTCCGCTTCTTTAATAGTGACGCGGGGCAACAAAATGGCAAAATCAGAACTGTTCAGCCGGTACACTTTGTGGTCGCGGTAGCTGGCAGCCACTTTTTGCACCAGCTCGCTGACCGAAATAATGTATTTGTCACCTTCATGAAAACCGCGGCTTTGGTTGATATTTTGCAGCTCAGTACAGCGGGTAATGGCAAAAACACCAAAATCATTCGGGCAACCTTCACGTAGGTGTTCTTCATAAAACTGCACAAAACGGTTGCGATTGGGCAAATTCGTAATGGAATCGCGAAAGGCGTCTTCAGTGACTTGCTTGGCCGCTTTGGACATTTCGTTAAATTGTTGCTGGCTAAACTCGGCAAAACGGTTGAGCGACAGCGCCACGTCTTCAAATTCACCGGTTAAATCCTGGGTTTTTAATTCGGCGGCAGGGTCACGCATAAAACGGTCTATGGTATGACTGATACTGTGACTAATTTTGCGCAGCTGTGATTTTAACAGCAGTGGCATCAAAATCGCCGACAATAAAAATAACAATAAGGGGGCTAATAACGCCAACCAGAATGCTTGCAAAAACACTGCATTAGAACGGTCAAAATCCGGGATAAATTTGATTTGCAGCTGATGTTCGTCATTTTTTAACGTGACAGCCTGCTGATTGATGCCGGCCAGGTCGAAGATAAAATCAAGCATGGCAGAACGGCTGGTGGCGTTGTTGTGTTCGTGCAGCACAGTGCCGTCCAGTTTGCTTAACTGCAGCATTTGTGGATTGCTGCTGGCACGGATTTGTTGTACCAGCATTTTGTAATCGTCGCCGACAAAATTTTTCACCAGTTGGGTTAAAGCTATTTTCTGGCGGTCGTAGCTTTCAGTCACATGCTGCTGTTCAGTGGTTACCAGCGCACTCAATACGATGGCAAGCAGCAGCAACACGCAGACAAGTTGGGCAATAAACAGGGTCCGTAACATTTTCATAGCGGCGCACTTTCCAATTTCGCAGGGAATCAACTCAACTATAGACGGCATCCTGAATCAACAGGAACAAAAAGAGTTCTATAAATTCAATTAAAACAAAAAATTGCAGTGAAATAAACAGACTTTACGTCAGTTGGCGGATTATAACGGCGAATAGGTTAAAAAGGGCAATAAAGCAGGAAGTAATAATAGATTTATAGAAGAAATATTGCTTTAGGTGGCTCCCCAGGTTGGACTCGAACCAACGACCTACGGATTAACAGTCCGCCGCTCTAACCGGCTGAGCTACTGAGGAACTGAAATAACTTGTTGTAAACTACAGTGGCTCCCCAGGTTGGACTCGA
>JAYRUI010000425.1:0-3283 GCA_041919175.1 Rheinheimera sp.
TTGCCATTAATGGCAGTGATAACGCCATTTGACTTATATTCGGCCTATAGTAAGCAACAGCTTTCCCCTGCTGTGTCATTTTGTGGTGCAGCAGCCACTTGATAAGGACCCGACATGACTATTGAACGCGCCAATTTATCGATCCGCGGTGCTATGCAGCCTGCCTACGACGCCATCCTGACCGAAGAAGCCTGTGCTTTCCTGGTGGATTTAGTGCGCGCTTTCAGGCCACAGCTCAAAACGCTGCTGGCGACCAGACAACAAGTGCAGGCGCGGTATGACAATGGCGCTTTGCCGGATTTTCTCGCTGAAACAGCCGACATCCGCGCCGCTGACTGGAAAGTCGCGCCAATTCCGGCGGACTTACAAGATCGCAGAGTAGAAATTACCGGCCCTGTTGATCGCAAAATGATCATTAACGCTTTAAATGCCGATGTAAAAGTCTTTATGGCCGACTTTGAAGACTCACAGGCGCCAAGCTGGAATGGCGTAATTGAAGGGCAAATTAACCTGAAAGATGCCAACCTTGGCACTATCGGTTATGAAGATCCGGCTTCAGGCAAACAATATGCACTCAGAGACAACCCGGCTTTGCTGATAGCACGGGTGCGGGGTTTGCATTTATGGGAGCGGCATTTGTGGGTAGACGGTGAACAAATTCCTGGTTCGCTCACCGACTTTGCTTTGTATTTTTTCCATAATTATCAACATCGTTTAGCCACGGGTTCTGGCGTTTATTATTACCTGCCTAAATTGCAAAGCCATCTGGAAGCCAAATGGTGGGACGATGTGTTTCGTTTTACCGAGCAGCGTTTTGACAAGGCTGTTGGGACCATCCGTGCTACTGTGCTGATTGAAACTTTGCCGGCCGTGTTTGAAATGGATGAAATTCTGTATAGCCTCAAAGACCATATAGTGGCGCTGAACTGTGGTCGTTGGGACTATATTTTCAGTTATATCAAAACCTTAAAGAACCATGCCGACAGAGTGTTGCCAGACCGTCAGGTCGTGACCATGAACCAGCCGTTTTTAAGTGCCTATTCAAGGTTACTGATTAAAACCTGTCACCGCCGCGGCGCTTTGGCGATGGGCGGTATGGCAGCTTTTATCCCTGCCAAAGATGCAGCACAAAACGAAGCTATTCTGGCCAAAGTTACTGCAGATAAAAGCCTGGAAGCCAATAATGGCCACGACGGTACCTGGGTGGCACACCCTGGCCTTGCCGCCACGGCAAACGCGGTATTTAACGCCAAACTCGGTGACAAGCCCAATCAGCTGCATGTGCTGCGCGAGCAAGACGCTCCTGTGACTCAGGCTGATTTATTGCAGCCTTCAGAAGGGGAGCGCACTGAAACCGGCATGCGCACCAATATCCGTGTGGCTTTGCAATATATTGCCGCCTGGATCAGCGGTAAAGGTTGTGTGCCTATTTATGGCTTAATGGAAGACGCCGCCACTGCGGAAATTTCCAGAACTTCTATCTGGCAATGGATCAAACATGGCAAAACCTTATCAAACGGTAAGCTGATTGATAAAACCTTATTTAGCCAGATGCTGGTTGAAGAAGCTTTAGTGGTCAAAGCTGAAGTGGGGGACGAACTTTGGGCGGCGCAAAACTTTGAAAAAGCCCAGGCCTTGTTGCTGAGTATCACCACAGCTGATGAGCTGGTCGACTTTTTAACCTTACCTGCTTATGAGCTTTTGCAGTAATAATCAAATAAATTCATTTGGTTAAAATATTAAACGGGGCTTAGGCCCCGTTTTTTGTCACTTTAAAACCATCTCCATAGCAGATGGCTTCCTGTTGCTGAAAATTAATGTGCCAGCTCATCGGCAATTTCAACGATTAAACGGCGCAACCAGATATGGCTGGCGTCCTGATGCAGCAGCGGGCTCCAGATCATCTTCAGTTCAATCGAAGGAATGGGAAACGGCGGGTCCAGCACCTGCATGGTATGGTCGTTTTTATAAAGTTGTGCAGCTCTGAGCGGCAATGTGGCAATTAAATCTGTTTCTACCGCTAAGTGCATCGCCACATGGTAGTTCCGGGTAAACACGCTGATATTACGTTGTTTGCCAAACTTGGCCAGTGCTTCGTCTACCCAACCCAGCTTTTGCACATCGGCCGGATCCATCCCAACGCCCACACCAAAACCGGTTTTACTAACCCAGATATGCTGGCCTTTGAGGTAAGTGTCGAGGTTAAAGTTGGCCAGAATAGGGTTTTGTTTGTGGACCAGGCAGGCAAAACTATCGCGCCAGATGGTTTTCTGGTGAAAAGACTGTGGCAAATCGTCAAAGCGGTTAATCGCCATATCCACTTTGCCGTTCTCTACGTCGTGAAAAGTCACATCGGATGGCGTCATAATATCCAGTGATGTGGCAGGAGCCTGGGCCCGTAAACGCTTCAGCAGTGCCGGGATCAGCGTGGAAGCCGCATAATCACTGGCCATAATACGGAACACCCTGTGGCTGTGCTCTGGTTCAAAATCTTTATTGGGTTGTAAGGTTTCTTCCAGCGTTAATAAAATGCCGCGCACCACAGGCGCCAGTTCTTTCGCGCGCTCTGTGGGCACCATACCGTCGCTGGTACGCACCAGAATAGGGTCGTTCAGTAAATCTCTGAGCCTTTTCAGGCCGTTACTCATCGCCGGCTGGGTAATGCCAAGCTGATTGGCGGCGCGGGTCACGTTTTTTTCCCGCAACAACACATCCAGATACACCAACAGATTTAAATCAATTTTGCTGATATTCATAAACAGGCTCTTTTGAGTGCAAGCAGGATTTGGTTTGCTGTTTTATATATTCACACAATGAATGACGAGAATCAAAAAAATCAGCTTCATGAATTGGGGTTTTGCTACCTATAGTAAATGGCATCAGCAACAACACAACGTCTGGTTGCTGAAACGAATTTTTCATGACCCTTATGATCATGACCCAATGCCAAACCAGAGGATGCCGTTATGTCAGCTTATCAACAGACCATTAAAACGCTGGAACAAACAGTGAAAGCACAAGGCACTGCCTGGAACGCCATCAGCGCTGAATACGCAGCAAGGATGCAATTACAAAACAGATTTAAAACCGGCTTAGAGATTGCCCAATACACTGCTGACATTATGCGTGCTGATATGGCCGCTTATGATGCCGACAGCAGCCAATACACCCAGTCTTTGGGCTGCTGGCACGGTTTTATCGGTCAGCAAAAGCTGATTGCCATTAAAAAACATTTTGGTTCAACCAAACGCCGTTACCTGTATTTATCCGGCTGGATGATTGC
>JAYRUI010000426.1:0-3265 GCA_041919175.1 Rheinheimera sp.
TCAGGAACATCGCTGGCGCTTTCTGCCTGCCTTGGCCTGGCTGCTTGCTCTAAGCCGCCGACGCCTGCAGAAGAAAACAAAGCCGCGCCAGCAGCCGCCACAGCAGAAAAAGCTGTTGTTGCAGACAGCAAAGCAGCCGCGCTGCCAGACACTTTAATGAACCCAAAACTGGGTGAATATATTAAAACGCTGTCGTCAGATGAATTCCAGGGCCGTGCCCCTGCCACCAAAGGTGAAGAACTCACTTTGGCGTATATCTCTGAACATTTTAAAAATATCGGTTTAAAACCGCTGGTTGGCGACAGTTTTGTGCAGCCGGTGCAGCTGGTGCAAATTGACCCGAAAGAAGTGTCAGACATGACTTTTAGCGGTGACAAAGCGCCTGCCGCTTTTAAATACCGCGACCAGATGTTTACCTGGACCACCCGTGTCACTGAGCTTTCAGAAGTGAAAGAATCCGACATGGTGTTTGTCGGTTACGGTATTGTCGCCCCTGAATACAACTGGAACGACTACGAAGGCCTGGATGTGAAAGGCAAAACAGTGGTGATGTTTGTCAACGATCCTGGTTTTGCCACTAAAGATCCGGCGCTGTTTACCGGTAATGCCATGACCTATTACGGTCGCTGGACTTACAAGTTTGAAGAAGCGGCCCGTCAGGGCGCAGCGATGGCGCTGATTGTGCACGAAACCGAAGCCGCTTCTTATGGCTGGCATGTGGTTGCCGGTGGTTCTGCCACCAAGTTCGACTTAATTAACCCGAATAAAAATGCCGACCGCGCTGCCGTGGAAGGTTGGGTCACCACTGAGTCCGCCAATACGCTTTTTGCCACTATTGGTGAAGATATTGAATCTATGCGTAAAAAAGCGCTGAGCAAAGATTTTGTGCCAGTGCCTTTAAATATCAAAGCGTCGGTTTCGGTCAAAAGTAACGTGCGTGAGCTGACGTCAGGCAACGTGGCTGGTTTTATTGAAGGCACTGAAAAACCGGATGAAGTGGTGCTGTATATGGCGCACTGGGACCATCTGGGTGTGGATTTTTCCAATCCGAAAAATAAAGTGTTTAACGGTGCAGTGGACAACGCTTCGGGTACAGGCGGTTTAATGGCGCTGGCAGAATATTATGCGTCGCAGCCAAAACCAAAACGTAGTGTGGCTTTTGTGGCAGTGACTGCTGAAGAGCGTGGTTTATTGGGTTCGGCCTGGTATGCCAAAAACCCATTGTTCCCACTGAATAAAACGGTCGCTGGTATCAATATGGACGTGATGAACGTCAACGGTCCGATGAAAGATATGGTGGTGGTTGGCCATGGCAACTCAGAGCTTGAAGTGATTTTAGAAAAATACACCAAAGCGCAGGGCCGTTATATTGCGCCTGAGCCAAATCCGGCGGCTGGTTCTTATTACCGCTCAGACCACTTTAACTTGGCTAAAGCCGGTGTACCTATGTTGTACGCTAAAGGCGGCGTGGACAGCGTGGCGCACGGCAAAGAGTGGGGTTTAGAGCAAGCGAAAAACTTCAATACTTGTTGTTACCACAAAGTGGAAGACGAATATAACGACAGCTGGGATTTAACCGGCGCGCAGCAGGATTTATTCCTGTATTACCGCGTTGGCCGTGACTTAGCTGACTCTAACGCCTGGCCAAACTGGTATGAAGGTAAAGAGTTTAAAGCAGCACGGGATGCGTCTTTAGCCACCAAATAACTGAGTTATTTTTAGATAATAATAATCAGCAAAAAGCGCGCGTTCAGCGCGCTTTTTTTATTATTGACGAGAGCTGGAGTGGATCCGGGTTGTTTTTCATTTGTGCTTTTTGCACGCTTTGCGACCTGATGAGTGATGTTGTTAAGCGCTTTAGTCAGCAACAGGTTTTAGCGTTGCGACAGCTGTTTCACCACCTCATGCTGGTTCTTCAAATCGGTAATTTCCCGTATCACTTTGCCATCTTTTACCTGCACCAGTGTGGGGATGTTTTTGATTTTAAAATGGTTAAACAACACACCCGCGTTGTCGATACTGAACTTTATATTCATTTGATACAGCTTCACAAAGTCGCTCAGTGCTTTGTCATCTGTCCATAAGTGATTCACCACCCCTTGCCAGTTCTGTGTGGGTAAAAGCGCAACTAATTGATTCAGCTCTGTTTGCGCCTGTTTACATGCCTGCGACATGGCAGGGCGGCTCTCGGCCAGATACCAGTCGCACCAGGTGGCGCTGAAAAACAGCAAGTGGTCGCCGGTTAAATAAGGCGCCAGCATTTTTTGTTGTTCGGCCTCGCTTAAGACCGCCACTGTGGCGGGCGGCAACTGCTCACCTGACGCCAGTTTTTTCACAAATACATCCAGATTTTTATCCGACTCGTGGCTGGTATATACAATCTCGCCTTTGGTGTTCAGCAGCACACTCATTGGCGTGCCCACCAGCCCAAGTGCCAACGCCAGCTGACTGTTATTGTCGAGCAACACCGGCATACTGAGGGCAAAACGTTTAATCACATCATGAATAGCGGCGCGGTTTTCATTGATATTAATATTCACTGCCAGCACATTGATTTTATCGCCGTGTTGTTTTTGCAGCTGCTGAAAATGCGGCATTTGTTCCATACAGGGCTGGCACCAGCTGGCCCAGAGCTTGATATAAGTGGGTTTGTTGTTGTCATAACTGCCGATGGTGACAGGGCGTAACTCTTTAAAATGACTCAGCTGAATGTTTTTATAATCAGCAGGTTGTGCAATAGCAGTGGCGCAAATAAGCAGCAGCGTTAAAGCAAAAAGTTTTGACCACATAAAAAGCCTCGTTGTGAGCATAGGGAGTAAAGTGGACTTTAGTTTAACTTGATTTGGTAGCGCAGTAGCCTTTTTGCTTGCCGTCCTTGTCTGTGGGTTATGTTCCGTCATTTTCCGTTGCAGGTTTTATCAGAGCACTACAATTGGCGGCTCTGATAAGATAAACACCAAATCACCAATGAGTATTTCAGATGCAAAACAGCCCTATTAAAACAGCGGTGATAGGTTACGGTTTTTCCGCCCGCACTTTTCATATTCCCTTTTTGCAAAGTCTGGACGCATTTGAATTTTGTGCTATTGCCAGCAGCCAGCATGAACTGGTGCAACAACAATTGCCGGGGGTTGTCTGTTATCCGGATGCGGATAGCCTGTTGGCACAAAGTGACGCTGAGCTGGTGATTATTACGTCCCCCAATCACAGTCATGCCGCTTTGGTGGAACAAGCTTTATTGCACAATAAACATGTGATAGTGGAG
>JAYRUI010000427.1:0-3262 GCA_041919175.1 Rheinheimera sp.
TGCAAACTTTCAAAAATCAGGGTTACAGCAATATTGAATATCTGAAGACGTCTTTGTCTGAGGCTGAGCTGATTGAAAAAATCAAAGACGTGCATTTTATTGGCATTCGCTCACGCACCCAGCTGACAGAAAAAGTGCTGGAAGAAGCCGGTAAATTGGTGGCCATTGGTTGTTTTTGTATCGGCACCAATCAGGTTGATTTAAACGCTGCGCTGGCCCGGGCTATTCCGGTATTTAACGCCCCTTTTTCCAATACCCGTTCAGTGGCTGAGTTGGTGCTTGGACAAATTATTATGTTATTGCGCGGTATTCCGCAACGTAACGCTGCCGCCCACCGCGGTGAATGGCAAAAAACCGCCACTCAGTCTTATGAAGCCCGCGGTAAAACTTTGGGTATTATTGGCTATGGTCACATTGGTACTCAGCTGTCTATCATGGCTGAGAATATTGGAATGCGGGTGCAATTCTATGATATTGAAGACAAATTAGTACTGGGTAACGCTACACAGGTTGATTTATCTACTTTATTAAAAACCTCAGACGTCGTTACGTTACACGTGCCTGAAACCCCACAAACCCAAAATATGATTGGCGAAGCTGAACTGGATCTCATGAAAGCGGGCTCGATACTGATTAACGCCTCCCGCGGCACTGTGGTGGATATTGACGCTTTAGCCCGTGCTTTAGCGGAGAAAAAACTGGCTGGTGCGGCCATTGATGTATTCCCGGTAGAGCCTACCGGCAATGACGAAGAGTTTGAATCGCCACTGCGTGCTTTTGACAATGTGATTTTAACGCCGCATATCGGTGGTTCGACCCAGGAAGCGCAGGAAAACATCGGTTATGAAGTGGCCGGTAAACTGGTGAAGTACTCCGACAATGGCTCTACCCTGTCGGCAGTAAATTTCCCTGAAGTGTCTTTGCCAGAGCACAAAGGCCGTTCACGCTTATTGCATATCCACAAAAACCAACCGGGTATGCTGACCAAAATCAACGAAGCTTTTGCCAAACATGGCATCAACATTTCGGGTCAGTATCTGCAAACCAACAGCGAAATTGGTTATGTGGTGATCGACATCGACAGTCTGGATCACGAGCTGGCACTGAATGAACTCAAAGCCATTCCAGGCACGTTAAAAGCGCGGGTGTTGCATTAATTTGCCTTGCTGACTTTTGCCCTGAGCAGTCACTGATTCATCAGTACTGCTGTCAAAGCAAAAAAAGTAACAAAGAAAAAATAAAAAGGAGCTGATGTCAGCTCCTTTTTTTATGCTTCCGTTTAAACCACGTTGTCAGAACGAATACACCAGAGTGGCGGAGGTTTCAGTATCGGTTTTTTGACGGAATTCACCCGGGCTGGAGTCGTATTTCATCACAAAACTTAACCGCATCGACAGCTGACCACTCACCTGCGAGGTCAAAATACTACGGCTTTGCCAGCTGGAGTTTTTACCATCCAGTGACACCGACCATTCCAGCGCCTGGCGGAAACTGTTGGTTTCACTAAAGGCATAGTCGAGGTTAGTCGCGACAAACCAGATAATACCCGTGCTGCGCTGACCATCTGAAGTTTCCTGATGGGCAAAACCAGGGCCAGTTTCGAAGTCCCAGTAACTTTCACCACGCTCAAATAAACGTTTGGCATAACCAGCAGCCACAGAAGCCTGTTCATGGAAAGCACCAAAACGGTCATTTAAATAAGCGGCACGGCCGAAGATACTGTGTTCACTTTTATAAAACTTATAATTGCTCTGCCCTACCAGATTAATCCGCTGCCCCGTGGTGTAGCGGGTTTTGGTATTGGTTTCATCATCAAACTGACTGTTGCGTTGCAACAGCGTTTGGATCAAATATTTATTCCGGAAGTCTTTCATTTCGTGCAGCAATTCAGCATTGGCACGAATAGCTGTTGATTCGGTATTACCACTGTTCAGAACTAAGCCAAGCTCAACGTCACCACCCCAGGGTTTAAAATCATCCCCGCCGGTGTTATCGAAGTTGTCGAGTTGCTTTAACTGCTGATAAGTCTGGCCCGACTTTAACCGCTCTGGCGGTAACTGACTCTGACCATAAGGCACGGCCACTATATTGTTGGCCAAAAGACTTGTTGTTTCTGCTTGCACCGAAGCGGCAAAAACCGCAGTGACACCCACCCACAAAGTTGCTCCCAACATGCGCAACGACATACCCGTTTCCTTTTACTTCAACAAAATGATGCGGATTTTAAGCGCCGCAGCTGAACCACAGCTTGCTGACAAGCTGAATACCAGCACTACATTTTTCTTTTAAAACATCTGCTTTGGTAAAAAATCCGCAGCAGCACCTTCGATCAAATCACCCTCAAAGTGCACAGCTTCAGCCAGCAGCAGGGGTTGATGCCCGGTAATTGACATAAAAAAGCCAGTCAGCGACTGGCTTTTTTGGCCATCCGATATTGATTACGCGGCGTCGCCACGGGCTTTGATAAAGGCCAGTGCCAACTCAATACGCGCCAGGCTGCGCTCTTTACCAATCAGCGCCAACGTCACATCCAACGAAGGTGAATTACCACCGCCTGTGACAGCAACCCGCAGTGGCATGCCCACTTTGCCCATACCAAGGCCCAGACTTTCGGCTGCGGCGTTAATGGCAGCGTGCACCGTTTCAGCATTCCATTCACTGAGCGCAGCTAAATGCTGTGCAACAGCCTGTAATGGCTCGGCAGCCACCGGACGTAAGTGTTTTTTCGCGGCATTTTCTTCAAAGTCGCTGAAGTCTTCATAAAAATAACGACTGACTTCCACCAGCTCTTTTAAGGTTTTTACGCGCTCGCCCTGCACTGCAATCACTTGCTCCAGGCTTGGGCCCTTGCTGATATCCAGTTTTTGCTCAGCAATATGCCACTCGAGGTGTTTGGCCACTTCAGCAGCAGGCAAAGTGCGGATGTAATGCTGGTTTAACCATTGCAGTTTTTCAGTGTTAAAAGCTGAAGGTGCGCGGTTACAAGCAGATAAATCAAAAATTTCCACCAGCTCGTCCAGGCTGAAAATTTCCTGGTCGCCATGTGACCAGCCTAAACGCACCAGATAATTTAATAAGGCTTGTGGCAGATAACCGCTGTCGCGGTATTGCATCACACCAACAGCACCATGGCGTTTAGACAAACGTTTACCGTCATCACCCAGAATCATCGGTACATGGGCGTATTTGGGTAACTCTGCACCCAGCGCAGACAGAATATTCATCTGCCGAGGGGTGTTATTGACATGGTCATCACCACGGA
>JAYRUI010000428.1:0-3252 GCA_041919175.1 Rheinheimera sp.
GGCGTCACGTTTGGCGAGGTAGTCGTTTACGGTAATGACATGCACAGCACCACCGCTTAACGCATTCAGGTACGCCGGCAGCGTTGCCGTCAGGGTTTTACCTTCACCGGTACGCATCTCAGAGATTTTGCCCTGATGCAATACAATACCGCCCATCAGCTGCACGTCAAAATGGCGCATGCCAAATACCCTTTTACTGGCTTCACGCACAGTAGCAAAGGCTTCCGGTAATAAATCGTCGAGGCTGGCACCTTCGGCAAAACGTTGTTTAAATTCTGCCGTTTTGGCCTTTAACTGCTCGTCAGACAAAGCAACAAACTGGCTTTCCATGCCGTTAATTTCGTCGACCGTTTTGCGGATTTTTTTCAGGTAACGATCGTTACGACTACCAAATAATCTGGTAAAAAGTTTTCCAAACATTGTCCAAATACCACTTTATTGTTGAGACTGACGCGCAGTCCTGGCAAAGCCATCTAAGTTTTTTGTCCGACGATTTACAAACAACATCGGGTCTATTTGCTGACCATCTTTTAATATTTCGTAATGTACATGCGGGCCTGTTGAACGACCGGTATTGCCGATGGTGGCAATTTGCTGGCCTTTTTTCACCAGCTGGCCTATTTCGGTTTTGATGGCTTTGGCATGACCATAACGGCTGCGATAACCGTCGGCATGTTCAATTTCTACCATCAGACCATAACCAAAACGTTCACCGGCCCAGGTCACAATGCCACCTGCTGTTGCCAGTACCGGATCGCCTTCGGTGCCGGCAAAATCAACTCCACGGTGTATTGCAGGCTCTCCACTGAAGGGGTCGCTTCTTACACCATAAGCAGAAGACAGGTAACCTTTTTGTACAGGCCGGCCAGACAACTGACTGTTCATTCCGATATTGTGATTCAGATCCAAAGATTCAAGTAACGCAAAACGGGTTTGTTCAGTTTGCAGATTCTGTTCAAGCGAAGTCAGCTGTTGTAACACCTGATTTAAGTCATTCAGACTCAGCTCGACGCCACCTTGCGCCGGACCGCCCATAGGCGGCGCCTGATGCAGATTAAACTCATCAAGTGACAGATTGGCGGCGTCTATTAAACGTTCGCCGACCATATTCAGCCGGTTCACCTGGGCTTGCAAAGAGGCAACTTTGGCTGTTAATGCAGCAATCTGATGTTCAGCGCGCTGGCGAATTTGGGCAACTTCTGCCGCGTCGACCTGAGGTTCTGCCACTACAGCCTGAATATCAGCACTGGCATCTGACCAGAGCCGCCCGGCAGCAGCGCCTACCCCTGTGGCAATACAAAACAATAATACCGCGGTCACGGCCCATTGTTTTGGTGTGGCACCAAAGTTGAGGGCGCGATGTTGCTCGCGGTAAAAAACTGGTAGACTCATGGGACCTCAGTTTCTGATTTTTCTTCGTTATGGCCCGCTATTCACGCAAACCTGTCGACGTCGCTACCTTGTTGCAGCAGAACACGCTGCTGCAAACGTCTTCGCAGACGGAAATAGTGCGTCAACTTAATACCGAATTAATCCAATTCCTGCAACTGGAAAAACCATTTTTCTGCAAGGTCAGCCGCATTGAAACGGGCCGGGTGCTGATTTTGTGCACATCAGCGGCCTGGGCGACCCGTATCAAGATGCAAAGAGGCGCTATTCTAGACAATTTCCGGCAAAAAATCTCGCCTGATTTAGCCGGTTTAGATATCGAAATCAGCCCTAACAGCGATATTCGCTATCAAAGTGGTCAAAACAACACTGAAGCCCCGGCAAACCGGCAGATTTCCGAACAGGCTGGCGCTTATTTATTGGCTGCAGCACAAAACGCCGACCCTGAACTAGCCAAAAGATTACGCCGTTTAGCTGAGCTTGCCGGCAAAAAATAACCCGCAGTTTAACGCCGCCGGCTAAATGACAGCCGAAAAAAAACCTCACCAATACTTAGTGAGGTTTCTTCAGAAGCAACAGCGCTTGTGTGAATTAAGCCAGCTGTGGCGCCAGATAAGAAATCGGCAGCTGCGCTGGTTTGTCGAAAGTGACAAATTCCCAGTTTTCCTGGTTGGCGAGCACGGCACAAAGCAGCTGGTTATTCAGCGCGTGGCCGGTTTTATAAGACTTGAACTCACCCAGAATGCTGTAACCGGCCATATATAAATCGCCAATCGCATCGAGGATTTTGTGTTTAATAAATTCGTCGTCATAACGCAGGCCGTCCTGGTTTAACACCCGGAATTCGTCCAGCACCACAGCGTTGTCAAAACTGCCACCTAACGCCAGATTGTTGGCACGCAGATATTCAATATCCTGCAGGAAACCAAAGGTACGGGCACGGCTGATGTCTTTGATAAAACCAGCAGCAGAGAAATCGAGTTTCATGCGTTGTTTGGTTTCAGAAATCACCGGGTGATCAAAATCAATGGCAAAATCAATACGGAAGCCATGGTGCGGCTTAAATTCAGCCCATTTATCACCGTCTTCTACCCGTACTGCTTTTTTAATGCGGATAAATTTTTTCGCCAGTTTTTGCTCGGCAACACCGGCTTCAAGCAGCAGGTAAACAAAAGGATTGGCACTGCCATCCATAATCGGGATTTCGGCGGCGTCTACTTCAACCACCAGGTTATCAATGCCTAAACCGGCAATGGCAGCCATTAAATGTTCGGTGGTGGATAACCGCACACCGTTTGGGTTAATCAAGCAGGTACACATCACAGTATCACCAACAAGTTCCGGTGCTACTTTGAAGTCAACTATCGGATCAAGGTCGACACGACGAAACACAATACCTGTGTTGTCAGGCGCAGGCCGGAGAGTAAGCGTAACCTTCTCGCCCTTGTGCAGACCAACTCCGATAGAGCTGACAGTTTTATTGATAGTACGTTGTTTAATCATCACTTTTCGTCCTGTTCAAAATTTGAACAAACCCAAACGGCGGCGAAGCATAGCATATGTTAACAACATTGCCAATGCTCTGAGCTTATCCGCCCTGTTCATGCAAGCCGATGTTAGTCGGCTTGTTTACGCAGGAAAGCCGGAATATCAAAAATGTCGATATTGGCTTTGTTATCTGCCTGCGGCTTGTTTTGTACACTTTCGACCGGCGCTGAAACCGGCATGGCTTCACGCATTTCACGGGCTGCATTGCCTGCGCTGCCATAAACAGTACCGGCGTTACCATAAACGCTGCCTGAATGGTTGTTGTACTGCGCACGTACCGGCTCTGCCGCACGGTGATGACCATGCACCAGGCTG
>JAYRUI010000429.1:0-3207 GCA_041919175.1 Rheinheimera sp.
TTGCCCGTAATATGAGTTTGCTCGATGAGCTCGAATCTGGTTGGGCCCGCATCAGTAAACCAGCGCTGAAATTATTAAACTGGCGTAACCGTAACTCAAAGGCACAGTCAAAAAAGAATATTTCTGCGCACTATGACCTCGGCAACAGCATGTATCAGCTGTTTCTAGACCAAAGCATGATGTACTCCAGTGCCATTTATCCATCCGCACAGAGCACGCTGGCCGAAGCGCAACAACATAAACTGAAGCTGATTTGTGACAGGCTCCAGCTAAAAGCCTCAGATCATCTGATGGAAATTGGTACAGGTTGGGGCAGCCTGGCTATTTTTGCTGCTAAAAATTATGGTTGTCGCGTCACCACCACCACTATATCGCGTGAACAATATGATTATGCCAAAACGCAAATTGCCTCAGCCGGGCTTGAGCAACAAATAACCTTGTTGTTTCAGGACTATAGAGAGCTGACGGGGCAATACGACAAGCTGGTGTCAATTGAAATGATTGAAGCTGTGGGTCATGAATATCTGGATGGTTATTTTGCCAAATGTTCCAGCCTGCTCAAAGCCGATGGTTTGATGTTGTTACAGGCGATTACTATTGCTGATCAACGCTATGAATTTTACCGGCGGGAAGTTGATTTTATTAAGAAATTTGTTTTCCCCGGCGGCTGCCTGCCGTCTATGCTGCGGATGACGCAAGCTGCAGCTCAGCATACCGATCTGGTGATCCGTCAGGTGCAGGATATTGGCCTTGACTACGCCCGTACCTTAGCGGATTGGTGCAGTAACTTTATGGCAGCGCGCGATGCGGTGCATCAGCTTGGTTTTGACGACCGTTTTGTCAGACTCTGGCATTTTTATCTTTGTTATTGTGAAGGGGGCTTTTTAGAGCGGGCCACCAGCGCAGTGCATATGGTGCTGAGTAAACCCGGTCATCGCCAACCGCTTTGAGACGGCTGATTTACCATTGGAGCCGAACTATGTTATAACTTTCTCAAGCTAAACAGATAGTTCGGTCCAATTGGACAGAACAGGTGGTTCTGCCTTATGGGCTCAGCGTTATGGATCATGCTTTATGACCCCTACTCAGGATGACGGCAGCGTAGTTTTGGCTGCCAATGTAGCTCAGCTCCAGCAGCAAAACAAAGAACTGTCCCAACAGCGGCACGAGTTGCTGCAGCAAAATTTGCAGCTGCAACGCGAAACCTCGATTCTGCACCTGATCAACAAACTTGCACTACAGCTGAACGAGCTGATGTCCCCGCAGGATATTTACGATTTTGTGGCACAACAAATTGCCGCCGCCCTTGGTTTTGAAGACTGCGCTATTTTTGTGGCTGATACAACAAATCAGACTTTACAAAGGGTTGCAGCAGTCGGGTCACGAGATTTACCGCACCATCAGGGCCTGGGATTATTAGATTTTGGTCAGGGTATTGTCGGCCAGTGTGCGCTGCAACAACAAAGCATTTTGGTGCCCGATACCCGCAACTGCCCGCATTATTTAAAAGATGTCACCGAGCGTTTATCTGAGCTTGCAGTGCCGGTATTAGACGACGGTGAGCTGCTTGCCGTGATTGACTGTGAGCAATGGGATGCGCATTTTTTTGATGAGCATCATCAGCAAATTCTGGAGCATGTTGCTTCTATTTTCAGTAGCCGTTTGCGCAAACTGCAGGATTTATCAGCGCTTGAGCAGTCGATTCAAAAACTTGAATATGCTGAACGGGTGCAAAAAGCTTTATTTAATATTGCGTCTTTAAGTTATGACGCCGAAGACTCCACCGCTTTTTATCAGCATATTCATCAGAATGTCAGTTCGTTAATTTACGCGCCCAATTTTTATATCGCGCTTTTTGACGACGAAGAAGAAGTGCTGCATTTTCCGTATTTTGTCGACACTACAGAACATATCAGCCCAACCACGATTTACCCGAAAGAAATCCTGGCAAATAGCTTAACCGGTTATGTATTTCGCACCGATAAGCCGCTGCTGGCAGACAGAATTCTGCTGGAAGAGTTTGATCGCACTAAAGAAGTGACAGCCTATGGCTCTGCACCGGAAAGCTGGCTTGGTGTACCGTTTCGTTCCGGTGATGGGGTGCGCGGTGTGGTGGTGGTACAAAGTTACGACCCGGGCATCAGTTATGATCAAAAAGATTTAGAGCTGCTGACATTTGTGTCCCAGCATATTTCCAGTGCGCTGGAACGGGCATTTGCGCAACAACGTTTGCTACATCAGGCGTTACACGACGCCCTGACCAATCTGCCAAACCGGATCTTATTTATCGACAGGGTGAACCACGCTTTTAAAAGGCGCAAACGTTACCCGGATAAAGTGGTGGCTGTGATGTATCTGGATTTAGACCGTTTTAAGATGGTCAATGACACCCTGGGGCATCAGGTCGGCGATGAATTTCTGATTGTGGTTGCCCGGGTACTGAAAAGCTGTTTACGCCAGAACGATACGCTGGCGCGGCTGGGTGGTGATGAATTTGCCATTTTGCTGGAAGAAGTACATAACCTTGCTGATGTGACTGAAGTGGCAGAGCGCATCGCTGTTGCGTTAGAAAAACCGTTACAGCTGAAGCAACATCAGTTGCAGACTTCAACCAGTATTGGTGTGGCGCTGGCAGATATTCATGCAGACGACATAGATACCGATGAGCTTATTCGCCGTGCAGATATAGCGATGTACCAGGCCAAACATGATGGCCGTGGCATTTGGCGCCAGTTTTGTGAAGAAATGGATTTTGCCACCACAGCGCATTATCAGCTGGAGATGGAACTGAAAACAGCATTGGCCACAGCGCAGTTTGAACTTTTTTATCAACCTATCGTGGATTTAGCCCATGAACATACGTTGGGCTTTGAAGCGCTGATCCGCTGGCAACATCCGCAGCGGGGTTTGGTTGCCCCGAATGACTTTATTCCGCTCGCTGAAGAACTTGGCCTTTTGGCGCAAATTGATTTGTATGTAGTACGCGCTGCGGTACAACAATTGGCAGCGTGGCGGTTAGATTTTGCCAACCCTTTTTATGTCAGTGTGAATGTGTCGGGCCGTAGTTTTTCTGACGCTGATTTTTCGCATAAAGTGCTGGAAATTCTGCAACAAGCCGCAGTACCCGCTTGTTACCTTGCCATTGAAATTACTGAAAGGGCTTTGATAGATAAAATAGCTCAGGCAAAAATCAGTATTGAATGTCTG
>JAYRUI010000430.1:0-3204 GCA_041919175.1 Rheinheimera sp.
CACCAAATGACAGAAGGAATTTTGTACCTTCCATTGCTGCGTAGGACGAAACGGATAGAATAAAACACCATATAATTGCAATTATATTCGTCTTGGTGCGTATTATCAGTGTGATACAAAAGAACAAGGCGGCAACTTTTACATGGTCTATAAAATAACCAAATGTTTTAGTTGAATCGATAGTGTCGTTTGCAGACGTTGAGATAAAACACTGCATCAAAAACAGCAATATTAAGACCCCGGTTCCCCCTATACTAAATTTTTTATCCTTAAAGGCAATTAAATACGAAAGAAACGTCACTAAAACAATAGTTAAATTCATCCGCAGGCTGGTAGAAAAACCAAAGGCCCATGCAGTTGGTGCTGTTAATGCAATCCAAACCCAGGCACAAACGCCAACATAAGGGCGTTTAAAAGAGTGATAGATTACAAAAAAGAAAAATGCGACTACCAGTATATCGCGCATGATATTTAGTCTTCCTGACGGTTAGCCCAAAGAATTACCAGCATCATTGCTGCGATATCCAGCAACAGATATAGGCTATCTATCATTGGTGGATGCTCCTCAGTTGCGACCTGATCACGAGGTTCTTAGCAGATAGAAATAGTATGGGACTATGCATGATTAGGTGACCTTACTAATAACATACCGGTATTTACCCGACTTTTCCGGTGCTATTTCAGCAACATACTCGATATCGATGTGGACGTCCTGGCCTAAACGCTGTTTAAACTGCTGCTGAATGACTGCTTCAGTTTCGTCCGGCAACTTGTTGTTGGCAGTGACAATTTGCACCTGGGTATGCAGCAGGCTGTGCTGGGTAATTTTAAAACCGTCGATGGCCGGAATGTCCCGCAGAATATAAATCAGTGCCAGGCCGTGCATCATGGTGCCATTGGACGCCACCACAAAGTCGGTCGAGCGACCTTCGAGTTGTTCCAGCAACGGCAAGCCACGGCCACAACTGCAGCTTTGTGTCGATAAGGCGGCAATATCGCCAGTACGGTAGCGCACAAAAGGAAACTCGGAGGTGGCCAGATGCGTTACCACAATTTCGCCTTGTACGCCTTTTGCGACCGGCTGGCCTTCGCGGTCAACAATTTCCACTACGATGTCTTCAGCACTGATATGCATGCCACCGGCAGGGCACTGATGGGCGATAAAACCGGCATCGCGGCCGCCATAACCGTTGGCAACAGGGGCGTTAAATACCTGTTCAATCAGCTCGCGCTGATAAGGGTATAAACGTTCTGAGGTCACAAACACCACTTTGATGCCAAGCTGGCGCAAATTAAGCTGATTTTTTTCAGCGCTTTGTGCAATCAGATGAAAAACCGACGGATAACCAAACAGCATGGTTGGTTTGGTATCGCGGATTTGTGCAATAAAAGCCAATAACTTGGCTTCGGTTAAATCAAAGGCCGGAATAAGGGTGGAGCGAAACAGTTTATCGCGCCAGATTTTAATTTTGTCTTGCTTGGTGAGTTCAATTGGTGAGCCCCATGCCACGATTTCTTTGTCGCCAATATCGACATTCCACCAGCGGGTAGCGCGCCATTTTTCGGCAACATCGTGCGACACCCGTTCGTTTCCCAACATAAACACCAGCGGCTGACCACTGGAGCCGCCGGTATTAAAACGTTTTAACGGCCCGGCGTTGTCGGCGGTGAAGCTGGCAAAATGGTCGCGAATGACATCTTTGGTTAAAAAAGGCAGTTTGGCTAAATCGGCCGGCGTTTGAATATCGGCGGGTGTTAAAGCTAAACGGTCAAACAGCGCGCGGTAATAAGGCACATGTTGGTAAATATTGTTGATAAACGCCTGCAAACGTGTGGCCTGTATCGCAGAAATAGCTTCAGCGCTGAGCCACTGGCTTTGCTCTAACCTTTTGAATTCTCTCACCGTATGGTGTTTTTTTAGCCATTCATGCAAAGGAAACAGCAGCCTGGAGACCAGTTGGGTGTAGAACGAAGAACTCATGGGTTGCCTGCCTCCGCCTGTCGTTTGATGGCGTTTTGATAAGTGTGCAGTAATGCTTGTTGAATACTTGGCCAGGCAAAACGGCTGGTTTTGTTCAGGCCATTTTGCACCAGCTGCTGCCGAAGCGCACTGTTCGTTAGAATGTTGACGGCATGTTGGCTAAAAAGTTGTGGATCGCCAGGTGGCAACAACACAGCGTCAACACCATCTTGCACCAGATCCGGAATGCCACCTACATTGCTGCTCAGCACCGCAATACCGCAGGCAAGGGCTTCTATCACTGAGTTTGGGCTGTTATCTACCAGACTTGGGTTTAGCATTAAATCGGCACTGCGGTATAAATCTGCCATTTGGTCAGCATCCAGCCGGCCTAAAAAGCGCACTGAATCTGTGATGGCAAGTTCCACACAAAGTTGTTTCAGTGCTGCCTCCAGCGGGCCAGAGCCTGCCACCGACAAAGTGGCTGCGCTAAAGTTGGTTTTCAGCAACGCAAAAGCACGAATGGCTGTAGCGATATCGTAAATGGCTTCGAGGTTGCGGGTGACGATTAAATGCGGCGCTTGCGGGCAGCTGCTGAGCTTTTGTGCTAAATCTGCCGCCGGATAAAAACGCTTTTGCTCCAGCACATTCGGAATCACTTCGGCCTCGGTGGCAAAAGCCGCAAACACCCGCTGTAAATACGAAGAGGGCACCACCACAGCTTTACAGCGTTTTACCGAAGGGCCAACCACAGACCAGCTTTTTTGGAAAAACGCCTCGGCATAACCACCGCGGTAGTTCATCACCAGCGGCTTTTTCCGCCAATGGGCCATCCAGATAGCGGGCGCTGCAAATAAATGCCAGGACCAGCCGGAATTGGCCATCAAATGACAAACGTCGTTGTTGCCGATATTGCGATATAACGCCACTAAATAAGGCACCAAACGGAACAAAGCTCTCAGCCCCGGCACTTTGCCGATAACAGCCGGTTGGTAAGGTGCATTCACCGCCACCATAGTGACAATGGCACCTTCCTGTTCCAGTAACAATTTCAACTGGCGTGTTTGATTGGCCATGCCACCGGCAGGCGGTGGAATAGGGCCAATTAAACAAATACGCAGGCCAGCGAGCTCATTTTGCATTGCAAAGCCTTTGATAAATGGCCTGATATGGGCTGCAGGATCGTTGCCAGTTCCGCACATTTTCTACAAAATTACGGCCATTTTGCCGAATTTGCGGCCATT
>JAYRUI010000431.1:0-3195 GCA_041919175.1 Rheinheimera sp.
GGCGCTTGATTTCCCTGACAAAGTAAAAGCCCTGGCGCTGGTTGCCAGCTCCCCGTGCTTTTTGGCTAAAACCGATTGGCCTGGGATGGATGGGAAGGTATTAACGCAATTTGCCACGGCGCTATCCAAAGATCTGGCGTTGACGGTAGAACGTTTTTTGGCAATTCAGGCGCTTGGCAGCGAAACAGCTCGATTGGATATAAAGGTGCTAAAACAAGCAGTGTTGAGTTTGCCTTTGCCGCAACAACAAGCTCTCACAGGTGGCCTAAAGCTGCTGGCTGATCATGATTTACGAACACAGCTGGCAAACCTGAAGATGCCGGTGGCTGGTTGTTATGGCCGGTTGGATTCTCTGGTACCTGTGGCTATGTTGGAGCCATTACAGCTGTTATGTCCAAAGATGGACATCACTGTGCAGCCCAAAGCCTCCCACGCGCCTTTTATTTCTCACCAGCAAGAGTTTGTAGAGTGGCTGCAACAATGGGCGACAAAAGCATCATAATTGCCGGCATAAAATGCTGTTGTGCGCAATTGTGGCCAAAATTCAAGCAAGTGGCGGCAATTATTTGCCGCTTTTTGCCGTTGTAGCTTGAGTATCCAGCCTGCTTTGATTAGAATTTAATCAAATTCACTAAAGGCCGGAGATCTATCATGGATATACAATCTGCTTTTGCCTCTGGGCAACAAGGGCTACAGAGTGCATCTTATGGCATTACCGAAGCTACTGTGAATATCAACCGCGAAACCACTAATCAACAACGACTGTTAAATGCACGTGAAGATGCTGCTGTGCAGCGTGCCAGTGCAGACCGTGTCACTTTAAGTTCTGAATCGCAAGTGCCAAGCCTGACGCAAAGTCTGGTGCAACTGAACACAGAACAAATTAATGCTGAAGCCAATGTGCGTTCTATTCAGACGGCCGACGAAGCGCTTGGCTCTGTTATCGACATCCGGGTTTGAGTTGTAGATCATGATCATCACACCACCGGCGTTCACCAACCTTAATCCTTACCCGGGCAACCCTGTGGTGGATGTGGCGCGCCGGGAAAATTTAAGACGTGACATTATTGAACCCGTCACTCAGGCCGAACGTGGCGCCGCAGAAAAAGGCGTTATTTCTGAAGATAAAAGCCGCAACAACAACGCAAGTAATAACCCTACCTATAGCGACGAAATTAAAAACCGCGGTACTGAGTTAAAACAAGCCATTGAAGGCCGTGGTGAAGACAGTTCAGGTCGTGAACAACAAGGTGAAGGCAATAGCCAAAACAATGGCCAGAGTGCTTCGCAAGAAGGTTCAGCTGACGAAAAGCGTCAGCAAGCCGCTGAACAACGTGAAATTGCCGAACTGAAAAAACGTGACGCTGAAGTTAAAGCACACGAACAGGCCCATGCTTCTGTGGGCGGCCAGTTGGCTGGCAGCCCAAGTTACAGTTATCAGACAGGCCCCGATGGCCAGAAGTATGCAGTCGGCGGCGAAGTAAATATCGATCTGGCCGAAGTACCTGGCGACCCGCAAGCCACCATTATAAAAATGCAGCAAGTGAAAGCCGCTGCACTGGCACCGGCCGACCCATCAGGTGCGGATCAGCAAATTGCTGCTGAAGCCAGCAGGCGTATTGTTGAAGCACAGATTGAGCTTGCTAAGGAACTGTTACCGCTGAATGACCCTCCTGCTGCTGACGGTGATTATGATGCTGCAGCTGCTTTTGCTGAAATGACAGGCAGGGTGGATTTTACCGACGAAGAGGCAGTTGCTTCAGGGGCGGGCGATAATTTCAGTGCTATCAGCAGACAGCAACCAAACGAAACTTCAGGGCAATACAGCGGCGAAGCTCAAAATTCCAGCCGTTACACTGCACCTGAAACCCGTTCTTTTAACAGAGATCCTGTGATGCAGTTGCGTAGTGATGTGATTGCCGGTTTTTATGCCCGCGCTACTATGCCTGCCGAAAGGCCTTTGTTACAAAGCATCTGACATCACAAATCATCTGGCGATCGGCTTTCCGGTTTAGCCATAACATATCAAACCCATAAATAAAAACGCCGTCAGTAAGACGGCGTTTTTATTGTTGATTTAAAACCTGCAGCTCCGGCTGGGCGACTTGTTGTATGTACAGACGTTGCCTGGTTTCAAGGAGCATCAGCCATCACAGACTACGCCCCCTTTGTGCATTCTTCTGATTGTTATTTTTTCAGCTTGGCCAATGCAGCAGCAAAAGCATTACCCATAGCGGCATTGCCGTTATCCACCACTTTGGCAGCTCTTGGTGCTGCTGTATGCGCACCGCCAGAGCCGGCGGTTTTGCTGTTGTCTTTGGCCATGCCACGGGCTTGTGGTTGTTCGTCCATCCGCATCGTCAGCGCAATACGCTTACGGTCTGCTTCTACTTCCAGCACTTTTACTTTAACGATATCACCGGCTTTCACCACCTGATGCGGGTCGCTGACAAATTTGTCGGTTAAAGAGGAAATATGTACTAAACCGTCCTGATGTACACCGATATCAACAAAAGCACCAAAGTTGGTGACGTTGGTGATCACGCCTTCCAGCAGCATGCCTGGTGTTAAATCTGACAGTTTTTCCACCCCATCTTTAAAGTTGGCAGTTTTAAACTCAGGGCGTGGGTCGCGGCCTGGTTTATCCAGCTCTTTTAAAATATCGCTGATGGTGGGAATACCAAAATGTTCATCGGCAAATTCGGCCGGATTAATGCTTTTTAAGAAACTGCTGTTACCAATAATTTCCGGCACTGATTTTTGGTGTTTGCTGACAATCTTTTCCACCAGAGGATAAGCTTCAGGGTGCACGGATGAAGCATCCAGCGGGTTCACACCATTGCTGATCCGTAAAAAGCCAGCGGCTTGTTCATAAGCCTTGGGGCCAAGGCGTGGCACTTTTAATAAATCTTTACGCTGCATAAAACGACCGTTGCTGTCGCGATACAACACAATATTTTGCGCCAGTGTTTTATTCAGGCCGGCAACCCTTGCCAGCAGCGGTACTGAAGCGGTATTTAAATCGACGCCAACGGCGTTAACACAGTCTTCCACCACAGCGTCCAGCGATTTGGTTAACAAACTCTGGTTTACATCATGCTGATACTGGCCAACGCCAATAGCTTTGGGTTCAATTTTTACCAGCTCAGCCAGCGGGTCCTGTAAACGGCGACCGATAGAAACAGCGCCCCGCAG
>JAYRUI010000432.1:0-3181 GCA_041919175.1 Rheinheimera sp.
CTTGTCCGCATCGTATCGTCTTGAAGAATTTGGAGCGGGCAACGAGATTCGAACTCGTGACCTCGACCTTGGCAAGGTAGCGCTCTACCAACTGAGCTATGCCCGCATCAATTTCTTCTCTTCCACCACTTAGTTGTGTTGTTGGCCGTGGGCTAACTTCGCAACTAAGCGGGGCGCATTTTACAAAATCAAATTGAGTTTGCAAGCATTTTATGAAGGCAAACGGAAAAAGTGCTGCTGATAGGTGACTAATTCAGCAATTGAGTCGCGAATGTCGTCCATTGCCAGATGACTTGAAGATTTTTTCACCAACTTGGTGACTTCCGGATTCCAGCGTTTGGCCAGCTCTTTCACTGTACTGACATCCAGATTGCGGTAGTGGAAAAAACTTTCCAGTTTAGGTGCGTACTTCACCAGAAAACGTCTGTCCTGCCCTATGCTATTGCCGCACATCGGCGATTTACCGGCCGGCACATATTGCGATAAAAAAGCGATGGTTTGCTCAACAGCACTGGCTAAATCTGTTGTGCTTTCGCGGCAACGTTGGGTTAACCCACTTTTGCCATGTTGATCCACACACCAGGCGCTCATGTTGTCCAGCACTGAGTCCGGTGTTTTAATGGCAAACGCCGGGCCTTCGGCCAGAATATTCAGCTGACTGTCGGTGACGATCACGGCCATTTCCAGAATTACATCAATATCAGGCTCCAGGCCGGTCATTTCCAAATCAATCCAGACTAAATTGTTCTCGCTAACAGACATAAAAGGCACCTTATGGGATTGCTACTTTGTTACTTGAGTGAATGCTAGTATCATACTACGCCTGACGCCAACTGGAAAACGCCCGCGGGGCTCTTGAGATACAGTGACGAAAAAGAAACACCTCAGTCAACGCCAAACCGATCGTATTGCCGGTAACCAGCAAAAACGGCTGGAACGACTGGAAAAAAAAGCCGCTAAAGCCGAACAACAAATGCAGCACACCCAATTGGGTGAGGCAGAAGCAGGTGTTGTGATCAGCCGTTTTGGCCAACATGCCGATGTGGAAGATCAGAGCGGCGTGATTGAGCGTTGTAATATCCGCCGAACTATCACGTCTCTGGTCTGTGGTGACAAAGTGGTGTGGCGCCGTGCGCTGCAACCACAAGCCGGCATCAGCGGTGTCATTGAAGCCGTGCAGGAGCGCAGCTCGGTGTTGTCGCGGCCTGATTTTTATGATGGCTTAAAACCGGTAGCAGCCAATATTGATTTGCTGATTATCGTGTCTGCAGTACTGCCTTCACTGTCGCTGAATATTATCGACCGTTATCTGGTTGCTGCTGAAGCCATGCAAATCAAACCCTTGTTATTACTAAACAAAATTGATTTGTTAACAGCAGAACAACGTGTTGAAGTTGAAAAACAGCTCGATACCTACCGCAAAATTGGTTACGAAACGCTGCTATTAAGCGCTAAAACCGGCGAAGGTATGGCACAGCTGGACGCTTATTTACAATCCGGCACCAGCATTTTTGTCGGTCAGTCCGGTGTGGGTAAATCATCGCTGGTGAACAATTTACTACCGCAGGTACAGGTGTTAACACAGGAAGTGTCTGATAACTCTGGCCTTGGTCAACATACGACAACAGTAGCCCGTTTATATCATCTGCCTGAAGGCGGCAATTTAATTGACTCGCCCGGCATCCGCGAATTTGCCCTCTGGCATTTAGAACCTGACGAAGTGATCTGGGGTTTTAAAGAATTCCGCCCCTGGCTGGGCCGTTGTAAATTCCGTGATTGTAAACACGGCAACGACCCTGGCTGCGCTTTACACCACGCCATAGAAATTGGTGAAGTGTCGACTGAACGTTTTGATAACTATCATAAAATCCTGCTAAGTATGGAACAGGATAAACCGAATTTTTTTAAAGTTGATTAAGGATCCGCACTGATGGATAAATTTAAAATCACCCTGCAGTACATCATGCCCAAACATCTGATTTCGCGTCTGGTGGGTTTATTGGCTGCCGCCCGTTTAGGCGCTTTAACACATGCGCTGATCAACCTGTTTATTAAATCGTATGGCATCAATATGGCCGAAGCCAAATATGAAAAAGCCACTGATTATAAAAGCTTTAATGAGTTTTTTACCAGGCCGCTGAAAGATGGTTTACGCCCTGTTGTGCAAGATGCCAACATCATCGCCCATCCGGTGGATGGTGCTATCAGTCAGCTTGGCAAGATAGATGGTGACAAACTTATTCAGGCCAAAGGCCACGACTATTCATTACAAGCTTTGCTGGGTGGTTTAGCGGAAACAGCAGCACCTTATCAAAACGGTGAATTTGCCTGTATTTATCTGGCGCCAAAAGATTATCACCGTATTCATATGCCTGTTGCCGGCACCTTACGTGAAATGATTTATGTGCCTGGTGAACTGTTTTCGGTAAACCCCTTAACTGCCGCCAATGTGCCGGGTTTATTTGCCCGTAACGAGCGTGTTGTGGCTATTTTTGATACTGAATTGGGCCCTATGGCACTGGTACTGGTTGGTGCAACCATTGTGGCGAGCATCGAAACTGTCTGGGCCGGCACTATCACCCCACCCACAGGTAAAGATATTTTCCGCTGGAGCTACCCGGCGACGGGTGCCAATGCTGTGCATCTGGAAAAAGGCGCCGAAATGGGTCGCTTTAAACTGGGTTCCACTGTGATTCTGGCTTTTGCCCCGGACCAGATTGAATTCCTGCCGCAACAATACCCTGGCGCAGTAACGCGCATGGGCGAGGCTTTTGCCGCTAAAAAACACTAAATTTTACCGGAGGTGACTGATGTTTATTTTTGCCCACCGTGGTGTCAGCGGTCACTTTCCGGAAAATACCCTTAAAGCCATCCAGGCCGCATTAGATTGTGGCGCTGATGGTATTGAGATTGATGTGTATGCACTTCACGGCGAGCTGGTGGTTATTCATGACCGCGAGCTTAGCCGCACCACCAATGGCACCGGAGCGCTGGAAGACTATTCACTCACAGAACTGTTGCAACTGGACGCTGGTTCTGGGGAGAAAATTCCGACCTTGTGGCAAGTGCTGCAACTGGTACAAAACCGCGCTGTACTCAACATTGAGCTCAAAGGCCACGACACTACAGAGCCACTGATACAGCTGCTGCAAAAAGCGCGAAACGACTTGGGCACAGACTG
>JAYRUI010000433.1:0-3180 GCA_041919175.1 Rheinheimera sp.
TGACCAGCCATTTGCTGCCTAAATCGTCAAAATTCACCTGAATACGCGACTGATTACCGGTGCCTTCGTAGTTCAGCACTACACCTTCACCAAATTTTTCATGAAACACCCGCTGACCCAGTTTAAAACCGGTATTTTCAAAAGCACTGTGGGTGGCGGCGCTGCCAAAACGGTTAAATTGGGTTGGGCGGCTGACGCTGGTAGTCAGACGGATTTCTTCAACATATTCGGCCGGAATTTCGCGTAAAAACCGTGATGGCTTGTTGTACTGCTCCTGACCGTATAACCGACGGCTTTCGGCGTGGCACAAATACAGTTTTTGCATAGCACGGGTCATACCGACATAACAAAGCCGGCGCTCTTCTTCGAGGCGGGTTGGGTCATCGCCCGACTGCTGGCTTGGGAACATGCCTTCTTCCAGACCACAAACAAATACCAGCGGAAATTCCAGACCTTTGGCGCTGTGGAGCGTCATCAGCTGCACAGCGTCTGAATGTTCTTCTGCCTGATATTCACCGGCTTCCAGTGCCGCCTGCGATAAAAACGCCGACAGCGGGCTCATTTCTTCATTGGCAGCAAAATTCTGGTTGGCACAAGCGTTCACCAGTTCGTTTAAGTTTTCAATGCGGGTCTGGGCTTTTTCGCCTTTTTCCGCCTGGTACATGGCATAAAGGCCAGACTGATGAATCACATGGTCGGCTTGTTCATCCAAAGGTAAATCGCGGATGTCGTCGTCCAGTTTATTAATCAGCTCCATAAAAGCTGTCACCGCATTGGCGGCGCGGCCGGTCAGCTCTTTCTGAAACACCATCTGCTGCAGGCTTTGCCACAAAGTTTGCTGTTCGCGGCGGGCAAATTCCCGCACTTTATCCAGGCTGGAGTCGCCAATACCGCGGGTTGGCGTATTGATCACCCGTTCCAGCGCCGCGTCGTCCTGCCTGTTGTTGATGAGCCTTAAATAAGCCAGCGAGTCTTTAATTTCCTGACGTTCATAAAAGCGCAGGCCGCCATAAATCCGGTAATTCATGCCGTCCTGAATTAATGCTTCTTCCAGCACCCGCGACTGGGCGTTGTTGCGGTACAGCACTGCGGCTTCAATCAGTTTGCCACCCTGACGGCGCCATTCGCGAATGCGGCTGACAATAAAACGTGCTTCGTCCAGTTCATTAAAAGCTGTATATAACGAAATCGCTTCGCCGTCGTCACCATCTGTCCATAAGTCTTTGCCCAAACGGCCCTGGTTGTGGGCAATCACCGCATTGGCGGCTTTTAAGATAGTGCCGGTAGAGCGGTAGTTTTGCTCAAGACGGATAGTGACTGGGTCCGGGAAGTCTTTTAAAAAGGTCTGGATATTTTCTACTTTGGCACCTCGCCAGCCGTAAATGGACTGGTCGTCGTCACCCACTATCATCACGCGGGCATGGTTGCCAGCCAGCAACCTCAACCATTGGTATTGAATGGCGTTGGTGTCCTGGAACTCGTCGACCAGAATTTGGCGGAAGCGTTGCTGATAATGGCTGCGGATTTCGTTGTTGGTTTTTAACAGTTCAAAACTACGCAGCAGAATTTCGGCAAAATCGACTAAACCGGCGCGATCGCACATCTCCTGATAAGCGGCGTAAATTTTAATCATGGTCTCAAGGTTATAATCGCCACCATGCGCCATTTTGTTCGGGCGCTCACCTTCATCTTTGCGGCCATTAATAAACCATTGAATTTGTTTAGGCGGCCAGTGTTTTTCATCAAGATTCAGCGCTTTGAGCACCCGGCGCACCAGACGGTATTGGTCGTCCGAATCGATGATTTGAAAACCCTGTGGCAAATTGGCTTCGGCATAATGGGCACGCAGCATACGGTGCGACAAACCGTGGAAAGTCCCCATCCATAAGTTGTTTAAACTCACACCGACCGTTTGTTCAATACGGGCGCGCATTTCCTGTGAAGCTTTGTTGGTAAAAGTGACCGCCAGTAAACTATAAGGCGCCACGCGCTCCACCTGCATCAGCCAGGCCAGCCGGTGCACCAGCACCCGGGTTTTGCCCGAGCCGGCGCCGGCTAAAATCAGCATATGCTGGCTGGGCGCAGCCACTGCATCACGCTGTTTATCGTTTAAACCATCAAGTAATAAAGAAACGTCCATTACGCCAGCCTATGGTTACCCCCTAGATCGCTGAAGTTGCAGGGCTTTTGGCCGCCAGGCAACACCTTCAATGATATGGGGTATACACCCTGAGTAGCTAAAACTATGGTTTCAGCCAAGGGGTATATATATGTACAGTAGTTTTCAGATAACGGCAGTATATCAGGGCTTGCCGATGGGCTAAACCCGTTTGTTTTTTTTCCTCTGCTCAGCGTTATTTATGGCAAAACACAAGGTTGTGGCCCGCTGATGCAGGTTTTGCATAGTCGCAGCGCACGGTTTTGGTTATGCTTCGAAAAAACAACAATATAGGTGAGCAATGCGGGCAAAAGGCGGTGGTAGCAAGAGCAGCTGGCAAACTTTATTAGCTTTTGGTTTTCTCCTTATGTTGGCCGCAGCAGCCCTGATGCAATGGTTGCCCGGTTGGTTGGCTTGTTATTATCTGCTGTGTTCTGTGCTTACGTTTATTGTTTATGCATGGGATAAAAGAGCCTCAATTCAAGGGCAATGGCGCACACCGGAATTGCGGTTACAGCTTTTTGCTTTATTGGGTGGCTGGCCAGGAGCTTTGTTAGCGCAGCAGCTTTTGCGGCATAAATCGGCTAAATACAGCTTCTTATGGCTGTTTAGCCTGATGGTTGTGCTCAACCTGAGTGTTTTTTTCTGGTTAATGCTCGCCAGCAGCGCTGCGCCGCTCAGGCAGTTGTTGGGGTGGGGATGAGCGCTAACAAACTGCTGTTCGTGCCAGGCACTTTATGTGATGAACGTTTGTGGCGGCCAATGTTGAGCACCACTGCCGGGCAGCAGCTGCAAACAATTTTTGCAGTGCAGCATGCCCATATCTGGCAGGCACAAAACCGTAGTTTGATGCTGGATGCCATTGCCAAAACGGATGCAGAACATATGGTTGGTTTTTCGCTGGGCGGTTATTTATTGCTGTCCCATCTGTTGTCACTCGCGCCAGAAAAAGCCAGCCAAATCAAATCGCTGGTATTAATAGCCGCAAGCGCCAGCGCTTTAACTGCAGAAGAGCAAAAAAT
>JAYRUI010000434.1:0-3168 GCA_041919175.1 Rheinheimera sp.
CTGAACTTAATTTATCAAAACTCAGCACGTTATCTGGTTTGGCATACTGAATTGGCGTGCTTTCAGACGCCAGTTTTAAGCTTTGATGGTCCAGCGTATTGTCTTTGAGGGTGAAGGGCAGTTTACCGGCAAAAATGTTCTGGTCGATAAAGTTAAAAGCGCCACCCAGCAAAGAGCCAAACTTATGCATGGCCGGGCCAAAGTTGCGTGAACGATACAGCTCGTCATAGAGCCAACTTTGCTCAAACAAAGTTTCAAACTCAGTGATATCAGCACCACCCTGACAATCAGCTGCTAAACGGGCAAAAACAGCTTCTGCCGCCAGCATGCCGGATTTCATCGCTGTGTGATTGCCTTTAATTTTGGCAAAGTTCAGGGTGCCGGCGTCACAACCCAGCAGCATGCCGCCAGGGAAAGTCATTTTTGGCAGGCTGTTCAGGCCGCCTTTAGCAATAGCGCGGGCGCCGTAACATACCCTTTTACCGCCGGTTAAATACTGGCTGATCACCGGGTGCTGTTTATAACGCTGGAATTCATCAAAAGGGCTTAAATAAGGGTTGCTGTAGTTCAGGTCAACAATCAGACCCACCACCACCTGATTGTTATCGGCATGATACAGATAACCACCACCGCTGGTGTCTTTATCCAGCGGCCAGCCTGCGGAGTGCAGCACTAAACCGGCCTGATGTTTGTTTGGGTCAATGTCCCAGATCTCTTTAAAACCAATGGCATAATGCTGCGGCGATTTGCCTGCATCCAGGCCGTAATGGGCAATCAGCTCTTTACCCAGATGACAGCGGCAACCTTCGGCAAACAAAGTGTATTTAGCGCGAAGTTCCATGCCTGGGGTAAAACCTGGTTTTTGCTGGCCATGTTTATCCAGGCCCATATCACCGGTGACAATACCTTTGACCACATTCTCTTCAATGATCAGGCTGGCGGCGCTAAAGCCCGGGAATATTTCTACGCCTAAAGCTTCAGCCTGGCTTGCTAACCAGCGGCAGACATTGCCCATAGAAACAATGTAGTTACCACTGTTGTGCATGGTTTTTGGTACCAGGGCATTGGGAATTTTGCGTGCATCTGTGTCTGATTGCAGCAAATAGATGTCGTCGTGGCTGACAGCTGTTGTTAAAGGCGCGCCTTGCTGTTGCCAGTCTGGCAATAATTCGCTGAGGGCGCGGGTTTCAAATACAGCGCCTGATAAAATGTGGGCACCCACTTCTGAGCCTTTTTCTACCACACAAATGCTGATGTCGCGGCTGGCGGCTTTGGCTTGCTGCATCAGACGAATGGCGGCAGATAAACCCGCCGGGCCTGCACCAACGACGACTACGTCAAACTCCATCGATTCTCTTTCCACGGCAGTCCCCTTTATTTGTTATTGTGTTTGTTGCCGCTGCGTTGTACTTCCAATGGGAGAGTACAAGCTCTGGCGATGGATGTTATTGTTTACGTGCTTTTTGAATTTCTGCAAGTTGCAAGGGTATTTCAGGTTGACGTTAACGTCAACAGTAGTTAGATTGTCCGGCATTAACAACAGCTGAAGTTTACCTTCACGTCAACCTGATAAGCGCAGACAGGGGTTTCTCACCATGAAAATATTAGTACCGGTCAAACGGGTCGTGGATTACAACGTTAAAGTTCGGGTGAAAGCCGATCAAACGGGTGTGGATTTAGCCAACGTAAAAATGGCATTAAACCCGTTTTGTGAAATTGCAGTAGAAGAAGCCGTGCGCTTAAAAGAAGCAGGCATTGCAACTGAAGTGGTGGTGGTGTCTATCGGCGCTGCAACTGCGCAAGAGCAACTGCGTACTGCATTAGCGCTGGGTGCAGACCGCGCTGTACTTTTGGAAACTGAGCTGAATGTCGATTCATTACAGGTTGCCAAGCTGCTGGCCAAAATGGTGGAAACTGAACAGCCACAATTAGTGATCATCGGTAAACAAGCCATTGATTCTGACAATAACCAAACCGGCCAGATGCTGGCGGCATTAACAGGGATGGGTCAGGGCACTTTTGCTTCTAAAGTTGTGGTTGCCGACGGAAAAGTGGCTGTAACCCGTGAAATTGACGGTGGTTTACAGACTGTGTCACTGAGCCTGCCAGCTGTGGTTTCTACAGACTTGCGCTTAAACGAGCCGCGTTACGCGTCTTTACCTAACATTATGAAAGCCAAGAAAAAGCCGCTGGATGTGATTGCCGCCGACTCTTTGGGTGTGGCGCTTGCCAGCAAGGTCACCACATTAAAAGTGACAGCGCCGGCACAACGTCAGGCTGGTGTGATGGTCGACAGTGTTGCCACTCTGGTTGAAAAATTAAAGCAAGAAGCGAAGGTGATCTAATGGCTATTTTAATCATTGCTGAGCATAACCATCAGGCGTTAAAAGCGGATACGGCAAAAACTCTGGCCGCCGCTGCCGCTATTGGTGGTGACATTCACGTTCTGGTGGCAGGTTTTAACTGCGCCGCTGCTGCTGCAGAAACCGCTACTTTAGCGGGTGTGACAAAAGTATTGTTGGCCGATGCTGCTTGTTATCAACATCAGCTGGCGGAGAACATCAGTTTACTGGTGACAGAGCTGGGCACAAATTACAGCCATATTCTGGCGTCAGCCACCACCCATGGCAAAAACTTCCTGCCGCGCGTTGCTGCATTGCTGGACGTTGCGCAAATTTCTGATGTGATTGCCATTGAAAGCGCTGATACCTTTGTGCGCCCTGTGTATGCCGGTAACGCGATTGCCACTGTGCAATCGGCTGATGCCATTAAAGTACTGACGGTTCGAAGCTCAGCCTTTAATGCGGTTGCTGGCGGGAACAATGCACCGGTAGAAACCATCAATATTGCCAAAGACGCAGGTTTGTCGGTGTTTGTGGCTGAAGAGCTGACCAAGTCTGAGCGCCCTGAACTGACGGCAGCCCGGGTGATTATCTCTGGTGGCCGTGGTATGCAAAACGGCGACAACTTTAAGCTGCTTGATGGTATTGCCGACAAGTTATCTGCCGCTATTGGTGCTTCGCGCGCCGCGGTAGATGCCGGTTTTGTACCAAACGATATGCAGGTTGGCCAGACAGGTAAAATTGTGGCGCCGGATCTGTACATTGCCGTGGGTATCTCTGGTGCCATTCAGCATTTAGCCGGTATGAAAGACTCCAAAGTGATAGT
>JAYRUI010000435.1:0-3166 GCA_041919175.1 Rheinheimera sp.
GATAGCTGTTGCGCTCTTTGTTGGTGACGGTGAACTGGTCATTTTTATCATAAAAATCAGTAACATCTTTGTTGGCATCAACCCAGGGGGTTTTACCTTCTTTGGCATTGAGTTCAGCAAAATAAGAGGCTGGTTTTTTGCGGTCTTCCTGCCGCTCGCGGTCCATGTCGATGTCCGGGTTTTCGGTGTCGAGCCGCAGCTGGTACACTTTTTCCAAAGCGATATCCACATGATCAGTGCTGTAGAACCAGCCGCGCCAGAACCAGTCCAAATCCACGCCACTGGCTTCTTCCATGGTGCGGAAAAAATCAGCCGGTGTCGGGCGTTTAAACTTCCAGCGGCTGGCGTATTCCTGGAAGGCAAAATCAAATAACTCCCGGCCTAAGATCACGTCACGCAAAATGCCAAGCGCCACTGCAGGTTTGGTATACGCATTGGGGCCCAGGCTGGTGACGCTGTCGGACTGCGTCATGATAGGCTCTTGCTGGTCACCTTTCATATAATCAACAACATCCCGCGCTTCGACGCCCCAGGGCATTTTTGGATCCCATTCACGGCCGGCGACGGCGTCGAGGAAACTATTGATACCTTCGTCCATCCAGGTCCATTGCCGCTCGTCCGAGTTCACCACCATCGGGAAATAAATATGCCCGACTTCATGGATCACCACGCCCACCAGGAACAGTTTTTCCGCCAGTGAATAAGTGCGGCTGCCGTCTTTTTGCAGTTCAGTGCGCGGGCCGTTAAAGGTGATCATCGGATATTCCATGCCACCGACAGGGCCATTCACCGATTGCGCAACAGGGTAGGGGTAATCAAAAGAAAAACGCGAATACACCTGCATGGTGTGGATCACGGCTTCAGTGGAATATTTCTGCCATAAGTCACCCCCTTCTTTGGGGTAAAACGACATCGCCATGACAAAAGGCTGGTCGCCGCCATTTTGCTGATAACCTTTGGCGTCCCAGATAAATTTACGCGAAGAAGCCCAGGCAAAATCACGCACCTTATCTGCTTTAAAACGCCAGGTTTTTTGCTGGTTGCTGCCTTCTTTTTCGTTCTCCAGCGCTTCGTCCGGCGTCACTATCATCACAGGTCTTTTGGCCGTTTTGGCCTGTTCCAGTCGTTGCCGTTGCGTGCTGCTCAGCACATCTGACGGATTTTGCAACACGCCTGTTGCAGACACTACATGGTCGGCCGGCACTGTCAGTGCCACATCGTAGTCACCAAATTCCAGCGTGAATTCGCCCTGACCAAGAAACTCTTTATTGGTCCAGGCTTCGTAATCTGTGTAGGCCACCAGTCGCGGAAACCATTGCGCCAGCAGGAAAATATCGTTGCCGCCTTTGCGGGCATCCTCCGGGAAATGCTCGTAACCGGCGCGCTCATTCACCGCATCTTCTTCGGCGATATTAAACGCGTAATCGAGATTAAATTCAGTTTGCTGGCCCGGCTTTAATGGCTTAGGCAGGTCAATCCTAAGCTGGGTACCAACAATGACATAATGCAGGTTTTTGCCGCCGCTTTGGATTTTACTGATTTGATAACCCAGTTCAGTGTCGGCCATAAATTGCTGACGACGTAACTGGTCCAGGCTGATGCGGGCTGGTTTGCCGTCGCGCAATTCGGCAGCGCCAAAAGTGTCGGTCATTTCGGCCATCGAGTCGTTTTTTAATACGTTCTGATCCAGCTGCAACCACAAATATTTCAGCGTGTAAGGCGAGTTATTGCGATAGGTCACTTGCTGGCTGGCGCTTAAGCGGCGTTTGGCTTCGTCCAGCGTGGCTTTGATCTGATAATCCACCTGCTGCTGCCAGTACTGCTGACCTGGCTCACCGGCGGCGTTGCGGTAGATATTCGGTGTTGGCAGTTCTTCGTCCAGCTGACGGAACTTGTCGATGTAATCACCTTTGGTTTGCTGCACCGCAGCAACAGAAACAGTACTACCCAAGAGCAGGCTCAGTGTGAGCAAAGTTTTTACAGCGGACATAACAGCCTTGTACAGATCAAAAAGAAGAAGAGAGTTACCCTAACCGGCCGCACCAAACGCAACAAGCGGGGTAGCACAAAAATGCGACAACATTACATTTCTGCTGGTTTAGTGGGAAAGCAGTGAAAAAACGCACAATGGTTTGCCACCGATTGATGTGAGCTTTGTGCTTTACATCAGGCTGATCTCACAAAATATTTTGGTGAAAATGTGGTGTTGAATATAACTGGCATTGTGGCTTGCAAATCATATTGTTTATGGAGTCCGCGTGTTAAGACGTCAGATAGCTGATTTACAAAAAATCGGGCGCACCCATCTTCGAACCTGAGACCTCTGCCTCCGGAGGGTGAGATCTCTTGCTGTAACTAGTAGCGCCTACGCTTACCATTATAGCTGTGTTTTAAAAAATGCATTTGTTTTTATTGTGTTTTTTCTGTTCAACTTAAAATTGGTTTGTGTTGCTTAGGTGGCTTGGATTTTGGGTGGTTATGATGGAAATGTGTCACATTGATTATGCTTATTTTTGACACTTGTTCTTTGTGGTATTGGTTCTGAAAGTGAGTGGATTGTGGAGAATGGATGATTTGTCCTGAATACCGGATTCGAACTTGAGCGAATCTGGTATTCAGGACAAATCATTCATACTTCACAGAACACGAGCTAGGATTTACTTTCTGAGTGAGTGTTGGAGATTGCTCTGTTTTAGGTGCTTGTCATAGCGAAAATGAAGTATGTCTGAGCCAGGTTGGTTGCGTAGCGCCACAATTAATCCTGTTCATTAATAATGAACAGGATCGCTTTATTGAACATCTCTGGAAGTCCCTGCGTTCAGTCTGCTACACTGTTCATTAATAATGAACAGTGTGAAATCCTGTGTTGGGAGAGTTATGTCTCAAAGTACTGAAACCGATTTGCTCCGGTCTGCCGTAAACCTTGCAAATGAACATTACATGCTTGGATTGCAGATCGAATCAATAGATAGTGGTGTGGCCGATGCGAGAACTCGACTCAGTCTTGCTGAAAGCTCAGAACCACCACTGCAGGTAGAAATAAAACGCTGGGCGAATCATATCGACACTGAGTTGCTGCTGATGAAGCTTGGCAGAAAGTCATCAATTCAGAACATCATCCTGATAGCACAGTACATCAACCCTAAAATGGCCGGACGATTTAAGG
>JAYRUI010000436.1:0-3159 GCA_041919175.1 Rheinheimera sp.
CAAAAGCAAAAGATAAAGGCGATGCCATTGGTGGCGAAATTACAGTGGATAACATCACTGTGTATCAACTCACCGAGACCGGGCTGGCGCTGCAGGCCACCATTAAAGGCACCAAGTTCTGGCGCGATGATTCATTAAACTAAGTCAAATTTGCCCTGGGGAACATGACAAAACTCTTGGCAGTTCCCCCGAGTCCGACTAAGGTAGAAACAGCAACCACATAAGGAGGCTTTATGCCTGTAAATGCTGACCTCAATGCCGAAATTCGTATCTTAAATTTGTTTAATCTTGATTCCAGCCTCGAGGGCATCAAAGCCCATAAAAACGCCGACGATGAAAATAAAGCCGCTATTGCCCGTTTGTACAAAAAAGGTTTAGTGACCCAGGAAGATGGCGGATATCTGACGGACTTAGGCCGGGTCTGCGCCGAACACCTGCAAACTGCATTACGTATTCTGGCAACCTGACACCTGTTATCAGTATCTAAACTAACAAAGCCGCATGCAGCGGCTTTGTCGTTTAGGGGACCCCTGAGGTGACTCAACAGCATTTTTATCAATAAACAATACTTCAGCTTAATCAGGTTATTGCCGTTTTAGCGATTTTTGCAATTGCCGCACCTGCTGTTTCAGCGCAGGCAACACATCGGTCTGATTGTTAAATACCAGTTTTTGGTAGTTTTCACTGAGCTGCATCGCAGTATGTTGTTGCTGCTGCGAACCCACCGCAAAAGCTGCAAGATATTGTAATACCGTCTGTTCAGGCCGTTTTGGCTGATAAGGGCTAAGCTGCGCCACCAGCCAGTCGGAGATAGTCAAAGGTGCGCGGGAGACACGTTGGTACAACCACCAAAAACCAGCACCGCTCACAAGCACCAACAGCAGAACCTGAGCAAACAACCACCAGTTGAGCGCTGCCAGCTCCAGTAAACGAATTTTCAGACTGCTGAGAAACGAGGCTTGCTGATCACGGTCAAAACCCAGCACCCAGCGCGACCAGTAGTAATCCAAATCCTCCAGTTGCTGCATCAGCTGTTTGCCAAATCCAACCTTCCCCAGCCAATTGCCCTGCAATCTTAATAAATCTGTGGCGGACAACAAATCCTCCAGACTGGTGAACAACCGCTCTGGCGCCACCTGCAAAGTGGGGTCAAAGGCATGCCAGACACCATTATGCTGATATTCAACCCAGGCGTGCGCAGCGCGCTGGCTTACTTCCAGATAACTCTGATCATCGCGCCATTCCCCCCCCAAATAACCACCTACAATACGGGCAGGTACGCCGGCAGCTCTTAATAAGAAAGTGGTGGCCTGCGCATAATGGCTGCAAAAACCTGTTTTGCTTTGCCACAAAAACATATCTATCTGCTCACCACTGAGCAGAGGCGGGGTCAGGCTATAACGAAAGCCACCTTCTTTCAGATAGCGGCCAATGGCAAAAGCCAGCTGGTCCGCTTGCGGGTATTGCGCCGCCAACTGCGCTGCAAGTTGCCGGCTTTGCGGATTACCGGCAGGCAACTGCAAATTGAGATCTTGCTGTTGCCCGGGCACTACCGGCACTGGGGTCAATACCGTTTCTAACTCAAAACTACTGCGTTGTGAAAGCGTCGTTCTGCTGCTGAGCATAGCGTCGGTGTCAGTTCTTTGCGGATAAACGAATTTGACCGGCACCCCCAAACTGTATAAATGCCTTTGTTGATGCGGCTCGGCAATAATTTTGTAACTGAGCTTCTTTCCTGCGTCGTATTTCATCCGGCTAAAGTCACCCAGCTCTTTATTCTTGCGCTGGCGCCAGCTTTTGCCATCAAACACATCATAAATACGGGCCCGCCAGTACAGCTCATCTGCGCTGGGTTTGCGTCCGTTAAATTCCACCCGAAACGCCAGCTGATCACTCTCGACCAAACGTTCAATGCTACCCGGGTTCAGTTCATCGCCCAAACCTGTTGCCGCTGTTTGTGCACCTGGCAGTGCCCAAAGTGGGGCAATACGTGGAAACAGCAGAAACAAAATCAGCCAGAACGGAATAAACACCAGCGCAATCTTCAGCATTTTTTTGACAGGGACCGGGCTGCCAGGTGCAGAAAATGCCAGATAGTGTGCATTGAGCTGCAGTAATAAAGCTGCAAAAATCAGTGCCGCCATGCCCAGCGATTGGTGCAGAATAAAACAACTGGCAAACAGAAAATAATGCACCCATAACAACTGCTGTACGTCAGCATTATCATGGTGTCTGTACCCCAATAAACGCAGAACTGCGGCCAACAGCAGCAAGTGGATCATCAGATGCAGCACACCAATGTCGCGGGCAAACAGCAATAAAGCAGCAACAATCACAGCGGCCAGTACGTTACAGAGCTGCAAACTCCACACCGGACGCTGATAAAGCAGCTGTGGCAATTTCGCCAGCAGCAATAACGCAAAAATGGCCAGGCTCCAGAAAGTGAAAGCAGGGGACATCAACGCCAGTAGAGCCAGCTGCAACAGCCACAGCCGCCATAACAGCGGCATATTGGGCGTGCTGGATGAGGCGTGGCCTAAGGCTGCGGGTTTTAACATAAGCTCAGCGCCTCCAGACAACGTTGGCGATGCAATTCTTCTGCGCTCAGCCCTGACTTCGCCGCCACTGACACAGCACTTTGTTCAGGCGTCAGCACCCGACCTGCCACACTCAAGGTGAAGGGAACATGCCGGCTGCTGAGCTGCAATATATCTGCGCAAATTTCAGACAAGGCCTGCTCTAAAGCAGCGCCCCGCAATGCCGGCACCTCCAGCTGGTGCTGTTCAGTGGCTTGCTGGTTAAATACTTTCACCACTGGTTGTCCCGGTTGCCGTGCCAGTCGTTTCCAGTCAATACGCTGTAACGCATCACCCGGCTGATAGGGACTCAGATGTGACCATTGCAATTCGCCGTCACCTAATGGTAAATGTTGTTGTGCTGCGCTTGGCAGCGGCTTTGGATAGACCCAATAATGCTGATTAAGCGCCGGATAACTCCAGCAACGCACCAAACCAAATGGATAAATACTCTGAATTTTAAAACGGGGTAACACAAAATAACCACGTTGTGCTGTGGGTACGGCCAGCATCACTGCCGAAGGCAGCGTCGGCATAAACTGATGATGCTCTTGCACGACAAATTCCAGCATTTGCCGGTTCT
>JAYRUI010000437.1:0-3157 GCA_041919175.1 Rheinheimera sp.
TGCCGGGCCTGTGGAATTTGTTGCCACACTTTTTGCACCAGTTGCGGCTGCTGCTTCGCCAGTGTTGGGCTAAACACCAAAAACAGCGGCTGCTGATAAAAAGGCGGCTGCAACTTTTTAATCTGCTGTCCTTGTGGATGTTGTTTCAGCTGTGCTTCGGCCACTAAATCGGCCATCGCATAACCATCCAGCCGTTGTTTGAGCACCATTTCCAGCCCGGAATTAATATCAGAAGGCAAAGTACTGAGCGCATTCAGTTGCTTAAGTTTTTGCTCCACCACAAACCCCTTGGGCGCCGCTAAGCCAAATTTCAGCTGATGCAATTTTTCGCCGTCCCAGCGCAGTTCACTTTGCTGATGGGTATACAAGTGATAATTCACCTGCACCAGGCAAAAATTCGCGTCGGGTTTTTGTTGCTCATTCAGCGGAAAAGCCAGTTGTTGCTGGCGATCTGCTGTCCAGCCGACACCAATAGCAGCGTCCATCTGGCCTATGCTGGTTTCATGTAAACAGCGCTTCCATGGCAACCTGATCAGTTCTATTTCAACCTGTGCCAGCGAAAAAGCCTGAGCTGCAAGCTGACTGTGCAGGCCATAAGTGATATTGCCATTAACCGATTTTCTGCTTAAAGCTGGGGAATGTTCATTGTCTTCATAACAAATTTGCAGCGGATTGGCAGCAAGCGCAGTGCTATACAACAGTAGTAATACAGCCAGATAATTCATCAACACACTCCAGAACAAGGCCTAGAGTATAAGGGTTTTCTAATAAGCTGACATGATTTTGTTGGCACAGCATGGCCGGGGTATTTAAAAAGGTAAGGGGTTGTGGTGGTTGGTTGTGTTCGTCATTCATTGATTTTGATGGTTATTTAAAGGCTGTTTGCCATGCAGGTGGCCGAGATGCAGCAGCACGCTGCACCTCAGTTCAGACAACAACGCTTAGAATTTATAACCAATATTCAGCACCGCCAGGGTTTTGCTGTCGCCATAGCGGCCGCGGTCGGTGCGATCGGCCTGACCAACACCTGCACCTAATACCCAACCCCGACCGCTAAAACTGGTCAAGTGGTAGTCATAAGTCAGCAGCACTAACTCTTCGGCGTTAAAAATGTCCGATTCGGTGCCATACATCAGGCCAAATGCATGTGGGCTACCAGCAGCTGGCGCCATTTGTACACCCAAAGCCGCCCCTTCAATACCGACACCGGCAAAAAAGGCCAGGTTGTTTTCACGGTAAGTTATTTTTGCGCCCAGGTCGCCATATTGCGGGCCAAAACCGGCAGCAGGAATAAATTCACCGGCCAGCACAGGGCCAGAAAGCAGCAGCGCTGCCAATACAGTAAGCGTGGTTTTTTTCATCAGCATATCCTCAAAAATCAGGCTGTCGCACAACGACAGTCATAACAGCAGGCGATTCTAATCACTGAAACTGAATTTCACCTGACTTTGTCAACTATATTGCTATCAATTCAGGGTCTTATTGTTGGTGGCTTTTGAATACTGGCAATCATGGCCTGATGTTGTTGTGGCAGCGTTATTTTTTTGTTTTATATCAATTGATGGTGATTTAGCGCAGAACTGCGGGGAAAAATGCCCTAAAGTGCAGCTCATATCAGGCGATAGTGCCGCAGCTTTGTGATCAGTCGCAAAAGCAACATCAGCTCAAGGAAGCACAGATGAAACAACAAGCAGAGGGCAAACAACAAGGATTTAGCAGATTTGGCTGGCTGGCGGGGCTTACGTTGCTGCTGGTGATTGTTGTGCTCTGGTATCAGCATTATTTGCCGGCAACTCAGGTGGATAATCTGCTGCAAAGCAATGGCCGCATTGAAGCCACTGAAATTGCCATCGCCAGCAAAACTTCGGGCCGAATCAAAAGTATGCTGGTTGATGAAGGTGATTTTGTGAACGCCGGCCAGTTGCTGGCCGAAGTTGAATCTGAAGCTTTATTGGCACAGTTAGATCAGGCTCAGGCGCAGCTACGTCAAACACAAAGTGCGTTGTTAACAGCGCAAAGTCAGCTACAACAACGGGAAAGTGAAAAAAGTGCGCTGGAAGCTTTGCTGAACCAACGCGAAGCTGAATTAGCAGCTGCGCAAAACAGAGCCAAACGTACCGGCACTCTGGCAGAAACAGGCTCAGTCTCCAGACAACTGGCCGATGACAACGACACCCTGGTGGCAAGCGCCAAAGCAGCTGTGAGTGCCGCCAAAGCGCAAATTAAAGCCGCAGAAGCGGCCATGACATCGGGCAAAGCCCAAATTTTATCGGCTGAGTCCGCCATTGAAGCTGCTGCGGCAACAGTGCACAGGGTCGAAGTCGAACTTGCCGACAATCAGCTCAAAGCACCGCGCGCCGGCCGTATTCAATATCGGATTGCCCAAACCGGCGAAGTGGTTGCAGCAGGTGGCAAAGTGTTGAGTCTGATTGATTTAACCGATGTGTATATGACGTTTTTTTTACCTTCTGCCAAAGCCGGTCAGATAGCGCTGGGCAGTGAAGTGCGCCTGGTGCTGGACGCAGTGCCACAGCGTGCTATTCCTGCCACTGTTTCTTATGTGGCGGATGTGGCGCAGTTCACTCCTAAAACTGTGGAAACGGCCAGCGAAAGGGAAAAACTGATGTTCAAAGTGAAAGCCCGCATTAGCCCGGCGCTGTTGCAAAAACATATTGAGAAAGTCAAAACAGGTTTACCCGGGGTGGCTTATTTGCGGCTGGATGACAGCCAAGCCTGGCCCGATTCGTTGCCGGAGCTGGCGCAGTGACAGCGCAGGAACATAACCTTCAGGAAAATAGGCCACTGGAACAAAAGCCACTGGAACACCTGGGTGAAAATAACAATGCCACCAATAGCGCCGCGCCTGTTACCGGTATTGTTGCAAGTCTGCAGTCGGTATTTCTGCGTTATGGCAACACGGTCGCGCTGCATGATGTGAGCCTGCAGATCCCCGCCGGTCAGATGGTCGGTTTGTTGGGGCCGGATGGGGTGGGGAAATCCAGTTTATTGGCGCTGCTATCCGGTGCCCGCACTGTGCAACAAGGCAAAGTGCAGGTGCTGGGTGGTGATATCACGGACCGCCGTCACCGCAATCAGGTGTGCCCATCTATTGCCTATATGCCACAGGGGCTTGGCAAAAATCTGTATCTGACCTTGT
>JAYRUI010000438.1:0-3147 GCA_041919175.1 Rheinheimera sp.
TTATCCGGTCCATTTTGACCGCTGGCAGCAGATTTATCAGGGGGGTATTGCACTGAGCGATTTAAACGGCAGTTGCACCGTGCATCTGTATAACGAAATGCTGCGTCAGCATGGTTATGATAAAAACCAGCAGTATCCACAGCATTCATTATTAGAGCAGCTAAAAAGCCATTATGGTTTAAGTGGGTACCAGCAGCAGGCTGCTGAGATTAACCAAGGTAAGCCGTTACTTTAATTTCAATCAACCAGGCCGGATTGGCAAGGCGTGCTTCGACAGTGGCGCGCGCCGGTGCCTGACCTGGTGCCACCCAGCTGTCCCATGCCTGATTCATGCCGTTGTAGTCGGCCATATCTGCCAGATAAATTACGGCATCAACAATAGTGGTTTTGTCAGTGCCACAGTTGGCGAGCAGCGCATCAATTTGCGCCAGTACATCTTGTGTCTGGAGCTTGATGTCGCCATCAGTGTGCTCAGGCACCATGCCGGCACAAAATATAAAGTTACCTGCAATCACTGCTTCAGAATAACGGGCAGCAGGTAAAATACGTTGAATACTCATCAGCTTAACTCCAAAAAAATGCCGCGCTGGCGGCGCGGCTCAATAGGGGATAAGCATAACTGGTTTCAAACAGGCTGGCTATTCGGTCTGACCATCGTCAGATTTAAAGCTTAATTGCATGCCTTCTTTGCTGGTATCTATCAGGTCAAAGGCGGTCATGGCTGGTACCTGTTGCTGAATTTGTTGTTCCAGTTTGTCCAGTTGTTGCAGGTTCTGGCAAATGCTGTAGCCGCGTTTTTCTAAGTCAGCGCTACGACTTTCCATATCAGCTTCCAGCTCTGTACCAAACTGTTCCATTTCTTTGCCAAATTGTTCCATGCGTTGCTCAAAGTTGCCTTCACCGCGTGACATGGCCTGACCCACCATCACCAGCATAGAGCCCGTCATTTCCGACATCGAATTCTCCACTGCCTGCTCAAACTCTTTGGAAAACTCAGCATCAGCATTGTGTAATTTGCTGCCGTTAATACGGATTTCATCACCGTTTTTAATCACCAGCTGGTCCAGATTGCCACGCAGTTTGGCTAAAGAACTATCAATACCTTGCTGGGCATCGCTGTTGTCACCACCAAATTGGGTGATCACCCGGCTAATGGCATCAGACGCCATTTGCAAAGCATCGGCCACCAGCAACACAGTTTCCTGCGCCTGGCCGCGTAAACCTTGTTGATATTGTTGCAAAGCTTGCTGGGTGTTGGCATCGGTATCTACTGCTTTGCCGTCCAGCCATAATTGACCGTCGTTGTTGATTTGCCATAAAGACTGATTGGCTCTTTGTAACTGGACTGAACCGGAATTGATCACTAAGTCATCTTTAAATTGCAAAGCGCAATTCTGTGATTCACTGGCGAAAGCAGAAAAAGAAAGACTGGCGGCGATGGCTGTGGCAATTAAAGTTTTCATGGGGCATTCCTTGTGTCGGTTGATAACTGGCTATCGCAAAGGCTGTGCCACAACTTAAGGCATTGTTATTTAATGGTTTTAGTTGATGTTTGCATGAGCGGAGTTTGTCTGCGGTAGTGATTTTGACCATTATTTAGTCAAATAATCAGTATGTCAGCCACTTCTGTCTATATAACTAAAACGCATAAAAAGGAAAGATCGATTCTTTCCGGAATATCCGTATAGACGGCTAAAATGCGGGCAATTGATAAAAAATAGGTGTTGTTATGCTTCTGGCTTCACTGACTGCACAAGCAAGCCCGCTGAGTGCGCAGCAAGTTAAAGATTTACAGGCGCTGGTCAGCCAGCTGAATCCCATTCAACAAGCCTGGGTAAGCGGTTATCTGGCCGCTGCCGCGCAGTTGTCCGGTCAGCAGGCAGGCCCTGTTGCTGCGGCGCAGGTGGCTGAAGCTGCAACTTTAACCATTTTATACGCATCACAAACCGGCAATGCCAAAGCTGTGGCTGGCAAAATTAAAGCTGCGGCGCAAACTCAGGGTTTTGCCGTGCAGTTGCAGGACATTGCCAGTTACAAAACCAATGCACTGGCCAAAGAGAAGTTTTTAATCATTGTCACTTCTACTTATGGTGAAGGTGAGCCGCCTGAGTCTGCGGTGAGTTTTCATAAGTTTCTGTTTGGTAAAAAAGTACCACAGCTCGCTCATTTGCATTATGCAGTGCTGGGTTTAGGTGACAGCTCTTATGAATATTTCTGCCAGACTGCAGTAGATTTTGACAATAAGCTGGCGGCATTTGGCGCAAAAAGGCTGCACCCTGTGGCTTTATTGGATGTGGATTACGAAGCTCCAGCCTCTGAGTGGCAACAACAGGCGCTGGCGCAATTTGCGCCTTTATTAACAGCTTCCAATACCTCACCTTCAGCACAAGTGATTGCCTGGCCAGGTGCCACTGACGGCCATCACAGTCTGTACAACAAGCAAAATCCGTTGCTTGCTGAGTTGTCAGTCAATCAAAAAATTACCGGCCGCAATTCCAGCAAAGACGTCCGTCATATTGAAATTTCGTTGGCAGGTTCAGGCCTGACCTATCAGCCGGGTGATGCGCTTGGCGTCTATTTCCAGAATGATCCGGCGCTGGTTGCCGCTGTATTGGCTGCCACTGGCATTGCTGCTGCAACTGAAGTGACGCTGGATGGTGCACAAGTCTCTATTGAAAAAGCCCTCACTGAGCAGCTGGAGCTGACGCAGTCTTATCCGTCTTTTGTGGAAAAATACGCGGCAGCCACTGGCAATGCTGCTTTACAGCAACTGGCCGGTGATAAAGCCGCGTTACGCGAATTTTTAGCGCAACATCAAACCGCCGATGTGGTGCTGCAGTTCCCGGGCGACTTAAGTGCGCAGCAGTTAGTGGACAGTCTGCGTAAACAACAGCCGCGGTTATATTCCATCGCTTCCAGCCAGGCTGAAGTGGGTGAAGAAGTGCATTTAACTGTCGGTGTGGTGCGTTTTGATGCCTTTGGCCAAAGCCATTTAGGTGGCGCTTCCGGCTTTTTGGCCGAGCGTTTAGCCGAAGGCCAGCCAGTGAAAGTTTTTGTTGAACACAACGATAATTTCCGCCTGCCAAGCCACGACACGCCGGTCATTATGATTGGCCCTGGTACAGGTATTGCGCCTTTCCGGGCATT
>JAYRUI010000439.1:0-3140 GCA_041919175.1 Rheinheimera sp.
TGGATAAACCCGCATAGTTAAGTTGCAACAAATCACTTATAACAGGCGCCTTAAAGTGCAGCTGGCTAAATAGAACAAGGCCATCACCAAGCCAGCGCTTTTCCTCCCCGTAAAGCGAGCAGCTGTTTTGGCCGGTTTTGAGGTTTTAAGACGCCACCTGTTTGAGCGGGGTGACGTTAGCACCCCGCGAGTTTTGGCGGCGCCTCAAAAGCGAGTCAAAACAGCGGGCTTTCGAGCGATCCCGGGGTCGTTTTTTGCGTCACTTTTTGTCGATACAAAAAGTGACTCGCCTGCCGGGGCGATTCCCGGCTTACACAGCACCATCAGCTGCAAGCTGAAAATTAAATGCTTCGAGCCCGCAGCTGCCATATAACCAAAGATATTGCCGTGTCACAAAGCGGCTAAAGCTAAGCAGACCGCTGCTTCACTGCTTCCAACATCACTTCCGCTTTGGTCAGCTCAAAAGTCTTAGGCGCGTCGACGTTTAACAGTTGCACCACGCCATCTTCCACTATCATGGCGTAGCGCAGTGAACGCAGGCCGCCGAAGTCGCCGCTGTCGACCGACAAACCACAAGCAGAGGCAAAACGGCCGGCGCCGTCGGCTAAAAACAGAATATCACCGGCATTTTGTTGTTTACCCCAGGCATCCAGCACATAAGCATCGTTCACTGCTGTGCAGATAATACGGTCGACACCTGCCTGAAAAAACTGCTCGGCCAGTTCAATAAAACCAGGTAAATGGGCCGCGCTGCAGGTTGGTGTAAAGGCGCCTGGCAAGGCAAATAACACCACAGTTTCGCCGCTGAATACTTCTTTGGTGGTTAAGGTCACCACGCCATTGTCGGTCAGTCTTTGAAAGTCGACTTCCGGTAATTTTTCGCCCACCTTAATCATGGTTTGCTCCTGTTTTTTAACATGAAATACCTTATTGCTTTACCACAACAAAAAGCATGCGCTTTGTGTTGGCTGCATGAACATGTTGTTCAACAGCGCCGGACTAATCCAGCGCCGCCTTCACATACACATCAAATCTGTTATTTTTGCCTTCAATGCTCATACTGGGTTTTTGCCCTGCTAAAAACTCCGCATAACCCGGCCTTTTTACCACCACCCTTTTGCCGGCCAGCGCATAAGCCAGCGCATACAGCGCATCGGCATCCGGGTCGCTGCCCACGACATCGTGAAAAGCGCGCATTTCTTTTTTTACCGCTGCCGATTTTTCCCGTGCCGGAAACATCGGGTCCAGATACACCACATCGGGCGCTGGCAACTGCGTTAAAGCTTCGGCAGCACTGGCAAACACCAGCTGCATCCGCGCTGGCAGCCAGTCACAGGTTTCAGGGTTGAGTTTTGCCCGGCGCAAGCCGTCCCACAGCAACAAGGCTACGGAGGGGTTACGCTCCACCAGCGTCATATGCGCGCCTAAACTGGCCAGCACCAAGGCATCGCGCCCAAGGCCAGCAGTGGCATCTATCACTGTTAAACCGGCTTTTTTACTCAGACCAACAGCTTTGGCTATAGCTTCACTTTTGCCACCACCAAATTTACGCCGGTAAGTAACGGCACCGCTGGCAAAATCCACCAGAATGTCGCCTTGTTTGGGTAAGTCGCTGTTACGCAGCACCAGCTGTTGTTCAAACCAGCATAAATGCCAGCCTTGCACTGCATGCACCAGCCTGACACCAAAAGTTTCGGCTTCTGCCAGCAGCTCTGTTGGCAAGTTGTCGGCAAGCAGCAACTGGTGCTGGCTATCAAATCCGTTCATGCCGTTTCCATCCCGTCTGAATCCGGTATTTCAGTCGCAAGGCCCACATAGTTATCGCCGGTACTGAAAGCCACTAAACGGCTCAGCTGACTCAGGCTTAAACCCGATTGTTGTTGCCATTGGTTAAACTGCGCCTGAATTTTTTGCAGATTGCTTTTGCTGGTTAAACCACCGTCAATTATCTGATAAGCCCGTAAATAAGCTTCCACATCATGGCTTAACAAAAAAGTGTCTTTGCCCATAGCCCGCAACGCATAAGGGCCGGTGTTACCGCCTAACCGGGCACCCCGTTGTTTCAGCAACTGCCATAAGCCGATGATATTGTCGGTTGGCCAGGCTGCCACCATGGCAGAAAAGCTGCCGTGTTCACGCGCTAAATCGTGGATCATCAACGCATTTTCACGAATGGTCAGCACTTTATTGGCATTGCGGATAATACGGGTGTCTTGCGCTTTGGCGGCCAGCATTTCATCACTCATCAGCAGCATTTTTTCGACCGAAAAATCAAAAAACACTTCACAAAAGCCCGGCCACTTTTGCTCCACCACCCGCCAGACAAAACCACTCTGAAACACTTTTTTGCTAAAAGCCGCCAGCCAGTCGTTGTCATGGTGCTGTTGCAGCTCTGTGGTGCTTAACGGAGCCTGGCCAAGCAATAATTGCAGCTGAGCTTCACCGCCTTTACGCTCCAGCGCCCGCTGATAAATCTGCGCTGCCGTTTCCACCTTCGCCATGACACCTTCCTCTTAAGCCAATGTTTTTGTTATGGTTGTAAAAAATAAAATTGGCAAAACGCCAATTTTATCTGTGTGGATCAACCGGGCTCAGCCGTGCTGTACCCTGTTACATCAAATCTGCTTTCGGGCCGGTCTGGCAAAAACCGTTTACCAGCACCACGCCTGGCTCTGGCACCATAGCGCAATCCGACATCAAACCTTGTTGTTCGTTCTGCATACGCAGCAAGGCGTTATAACGTTCAACTTTTTTAAGCAGTTCAGTCTCTTTGCCATCCAGCGTGGAATACACCAGATAAGACTGAGGCCCGCCACAAGCTTTAGCCCCAACGCCAACCACACGGCACTGGGCTACCTCAGTGGCCTGCGCTTTGCCTGCAAGTTGCACAATGTCCTGATAAAGCGCTTTAAGTTCGGCTTTATCCAAACCAACTGTCACTTTATGTTGTTCTGGCATGGTGTCGCCCTCAGCCACTTTTGTTGCCTCTGAGTCAGTTGCGGCAGCAGTTTCAAGCACTGCTGTTGTTACCACAGCTGCAGCAGGTTCGGGTGTTGCTGCTTGTTGCTGCTGACCGCAAGCGCCCAGCAGACTTAATAACAGCACGGCCGGCCATGTTGCTTTTGCCAGCTTTTGCATCA
>JAYRUI010000440.1:0-2797 GCA_041919175.1 Rheinheimera sp.
AGTGAGGTGCAGCGTGATGCGCTGCAAGAGCTGATGAACATTGCGATGGGACAGGCTGCCAATGCACTGGCAAAACTCATCGACGCCAAAATTACCTTATCCATTCCCAAAATTTTGGTGGTTTCAACAGCGGAGTTTCAGGAGATGTTGCAGCCTGATCATTACTGGTTCACCCGGCAGTCTTTTATGGGGCAGGTGAAAGGCGAAGTGCTGACATTGCTGGCTAAAGCAGGCACCGAAACCATTGGCGAATTACTGGATTACCCAACACCACTGGATAACGCTTCACAGGAAGAGTTATTGCTGGAACTGGCAAATATTCTGGCTGGGGCATGTCTGAACGGCTTTGCGTCGCAGTTGGACTTAAAAAGCAAACTCAGCATGCCGACCATGTTTAACGTTCAGTTACGTCAGACAGATGTTTATCGCTGGCACAGCACCTTGTTACTGGAAGTTGAGTTCGAGTTGGAAGCTACTCCTTTTGATTCACGCATTGTCATTTGCCTGGAAGGGCACTCAGTTGCGACCTTGCTGGAGCGGCTTGATCAGCTGTTGGAGGATTAAAATGGACGTGCAAACCTTACATCAACAATTAAACAAAAAGCTGCCTATTGGCGTTTGTGTGCTGGATGTTGATTACAAGGTTTTGTACTGGAATGATTTTTTTGCCGATCGTACCGGCTTGCCAGCAGAAAAAGTGCTGGGGCAAAGCCTGCTGACTTTATTTCCTGACGAAGCGCGTTATCTGAAAAAAAAGATCAACAGTGTATTTGTGCTGAACAATGCTTGTTTTTCGTACTGGGAACATAAACCTCATGTGTTTCAGTTTTCCAGCAGCAGACCTATTACCGGCGAAGAAACATTGATGTATCAGAACATTGAGTTTCTGCCACTGGATAGTGACGATGGCATTGTGCGCAGCGTATGTTTGCTGGTACATGATGTCACTGAACTTGCCAGCTATTTTCAGGTAGAGCAACAGCTCTCTGCAGAGCTGGAACGGGAACACCAGGCGCTGAAGGTACTGAATGAAAAACTGTCAATGGCGCAAAGTCAGTTGCTGCAATCGGAAAAAATGGCGGCTATTGGTCAGCTGGCGGCTGGGGTTGCGCATGAGATTAACAATCCAATCGGGTTTATCAGTTCAAACCTGCAAACCATGCAGGATTATGCTGCTCGCTTATTAAAGTTGGTGGCTTTTTATGAAAAAGTGGTGAATAAAACCGGCAATGAAACCATGCTGGCGCTGCAACGCGATATGCAACAACGACTACAGTTTGATTTTGTGCGGCAGGATTTAACCGAGCTTTTGACAGAATCGGTGGATGGTATTGATCGGGTGGCTGAAATTGTAAAAAACCTCAAATCGTTTTCCCATGTTGACAATGCCCAGTGGCAATATGCCAGCCTGATTGACGGTCTGGAAAATACGCTAAAAATTGCAGCTAACCAGCTGAAATATAAAGTAGATATTCACCGTGACTATCAGGCTGATGTAGCGGAAGTGTATTGCCAGCCGATGCAAATTAATCAGGTATTTCTGAATTTACTGGTGAATGCAGCACAAGCTATGGCGCAGCGCGGCCACTTATATCTTAAAGTCTGGCAGCAGCAACAGCAGGTTTTTGTGCAAATTAAAGACAGCGGCTCCGGCATTGCGCCCGAGCATATGCATCGTTTGTTCGAGCCATTTTTTACCACCAAAGAAGTTGGCAGCGGCACCGGGCTTGGGTTGTCATTGTCGTACAGCATCATCAAAAAGCATCAGGGCGATATTCTGGTAGAGTCCACACCGGGTGAAGGCAGCAGCTTTACCGTAGTATTGCCGGTGCATGCCGCTGGCACCATTGAACCTTTCACTGCTGCATCCAATAGTGCGGCTTAATACCCGCTTTTCAGAAAAACCATCACTCAGATTGGCCAGACTTTAACAGTGCGATAAGTTCAGTGAGCGCCTGCAAATCGGGAGTCGGCATTTTCAATTGTTGCGCTGAGAGAATGGCCTGCTTGCTTAGCCGATCCAAACCAAAGCAAGCGCTGGTCCCTTTAATTTTATGCAGCAATAGCTGGGATGGCCGGCCAATCTGATTGTGTCAGCAGGTCTGCCAGCTGCTCTGCCTGCACCGGCAAACTCCGCCGGTATTCCAACAACAGTTCATCGTCGGGGCCTTGTGCGATAAAGGTTGCGATATCTTCCCGGGAGGTGCTGTCGGGCATATTCACCAGGGCTTCTGTGGTTTGTGTTGCATCGAAGGAAGGTTTCGTGCCGGTTGCGGTGGCATTTGGCGGGAAAGCATCAAGTAATGCTGCGATATTTTGCAATAAGACGTTGCGATCAAAAGGTTTGCTCATCGTTTGCTGAAATAACCCCGCACTGTGGTGGTCGTGCTCAACAAAAACATCGGCGCTCAGTGACAACACTGGTGTTTTTATACCAAGGCTCCGGATAGCCCGGGTGGCTTGCAGACCATCCAGTTCCGGCATTTGCTGGTCCATAATAATCAAATCAAAGACTTGTTGCTGACAGAGCGCGACAGCTGCGTTGCCATCGGCAGCAAAAGTAAGGTGCAGCGGAAAATCACTCAAATAGGACGCCAACAAGGCTCTGATATCTGCGACATCATCCACAATCAGCAGCTGCGCTGGCGGTAGGCTGCTGATCGGTGCGTTCGTTGTGATGTTGCCGGTGTGATCAGTAGCGTTTTGCCGTAACAACACAGCCGGCAGTTTTAAGGTAAAGCAAGAACCGCGGCCTTCAGTACTGACAACACTGAGGTTGAGTTGCATGGCTTCTGCC
>JAYRUI010000440.1:2807-3125 GCA_041919175.1 Rheinheimera sp.
ACTGGTGCTACTGTCTGCCTGAGAAAAAGCTTTAAATAACAAAGTCAATTGCGAGGGGGAAATGCCAACCCCCTGATCAATCACTGCGATAGTTAAATCGCCGTCTGGCAACGCACTGACATTGAGTCGAATTTCGCCCTGGCTGGTAAATTTAATTGCGTTGCTGAGCAGGTTCAGCAAAATTTGTTTTAACCGGAAAGGGTCTGCCCATAATTCGATACATAGAGCTGCATCCGCTTCTAATCGCAGGCTTAAACCTTTGTGCTCAGCCAGACTTTCCATACTGTCGGTTACGCTGACGATCAGGTTGTGAAGGTC
>JAYRUI010000441.1:0-3124 GCA_041919175.1 Rheinheimera sp.
CACCCTGCTGCATCAATGGCAGTTAACGCAAGTGCAAAGTTACCAGGGGGCGGAAGAGCTGTTGCTGGTCGCGTCAAGAACGCCAGCACCGGATTTATTGATTATTGACTATCAGCTTGGCAGTACAGGAAATGGTTTGCGTTTATATCAGGATTTACAGCAATTCTGGCCAGCTGTGCCTGCTTTGTTAGTTTCCGCGGCGCCGGAGCCGGATTTACCCGCCAGAGCCCGTGAGCTTGGCATGATTTTCCTGGCCAAGCCGATAAAAGCTGCGGCGCTGCGTGCTTGTTTAAATTCGGTTCGGCTCAGCAAAGGCCGCTAACTGCGATTTACTGCAACCAGATTGGTCGTTAACGGACTGATTTGAGTGGAAATGCCTTCAGACGTGGTAGCATCAATAAACGCACAAACAAGGAGATAGCTAATAATGCGGGCTCAATTGGAACGACGTTTTTTTCTGATGTTATTGGTGGCTGTGACAGTCGCTTTTGGTCTGGTACTGGAGCCGTTCTGGGGTGCCATTTTTTGGGCTTGTGCCCTCACCGTTATTTTTTATCCATTGCAAACATTTTTAACCCATAAGCTCGGTGATAAACCCAATCGGATTGCTTTGTTAACTTTGCTGATTTGTGTGGTGATGGTGGTATTGCCGCTTTTGGCTATTGGCGCTTCTTTTATTCAGGAAGGCGTGGCGTTTTACCAGCGTATTCAGGATGGTGAGCTGAACCCTGCGGCAACGCTGGACAAAATCCGCAGTGCTTTCCCGCGGGTGTCGGAAACTTTGCAGGAATTTGGGGTGAATACCGACAATTTGCGCCAGCAGCTATCGGATGCAGCGGTGGAGGGTAGTCGTTTATTGGCCAAAGAAACGCTGGCGATAGGCCAGAATGCCGCCGGATTATTTTTAAATATTGGTTTAATGCTGTATCTGGCATTTTTTCTACTGCGCGACGGCACCAAACTGGTCGAGTTATTGGTAAAAGCATTGCCTTTGGGTGATGAACGCGAGCGGATGTTGTTTGCCAAATTTGCCGAAGTGACCCGCGCTACCGTAAAAGGCAATCTGGTGGTTGCTGTGGTGCAGGGCACTTTAGGTGGTTTGATCCTGTGGATCTTAGATGTACCCGCCCCTGTACTCTGGGGGGTGGTGATGACGTTTTTAAGTTTGTTACCTGCCATAGGTGCGGCTTTGGTGTGGTTCCCTGTTGCTTTGTATCTGTATTCCACCGGTCAGTGGTGGCAGGCTACGGTACTCATTGCTTATGGCGCTATTGTGATAGGGCTTGCCGATAATATTCTGCGGCCTTTGCTCGTAGGGCGGGATACCAAGTTGCCCGACTATATAGTGCTGTTTTCGACTTTGGGTGGTATCACCTTGCTTGGCATTAATGGTTTTGTGCTCGGGCCTTTAGTGGCTGCGCTTTTTATGGCGTTTTGGCAGATATTTATGTCTGAATTTAACCTGCATCTGCAACATGACGGACAGAACGAAGGGCAGCATGACGGCCAGCAAAGTGCAGCCACGGCCACAGAAAACGGCGTGGCACCAACCACAACGGCACCAGCGGCTGTGAAACAGGCAGCAGCGACAAAGGCTGCGACGCCAAAAAACACGGACGCCGGTCAGGCAGAGCAGTGATTGGATCCATATGGAGTGAAGGCGTTGCCACAAAGATTGAATGTGCCATCGGCTCCTGTGAATAATACGCTGTTTACTGCAGTGCTAAACAACCTGCACATACAGCAGTATCCCGCAGCTATTGGCATCAGCGGTGCGCAGGGTTCGGGCAAATCGACGCTTGCGGCTATGTTAGTGGCGCATTATTCCGCTTTGGGTGTGCGCTCGGCTGCGGTGTCGCTGGACGATTATTATTTATCTGGTGCTCAAAGGGCACAACTTGCCGCTCTGGTGCATCCTCAGTTGCGCCAGCGGGGCGTGCCTGGCACCCATCATATTCAGCAAACCATCAATGACGTTTCGGCGGTATTGGCAGGAAACGCTGTTGCTTTGCCGCGGTTTGACAAAGCGCTGGACGAGCCTGTTGCCGCTTTGCCATTACAACAGCTGGATTTACTCATTGTGGAAGGCTGGTGTCTTGGACTGCGAGCGCAAACTGAGGCTGAACTTGCGTTGCCTTGTGGTGATTTTGAACGGCAGTTTGATGCGGATGGGCGTTTACGGCATTTTGTGAACCAGCAGCTTGGCGCTTGTTATCAGCAGCTCTGGTCACTTCTGCAACCGCTGATCTGGCTCAGAGCACCAGACTGGTCACAAATTTGTGCATGGCGCTTGCAACAGGAGCAGCAGCTGATCGCCCGCACAGGTCGTGGCATGAACAATGAACAGTTAAAACATTTTATGGGCAGTTTTGAACGGCTGACCCTCGCCGCTTTTCAGCAACTTTGTGCAGTGGCCGACATCACGTTCAGACTGAGCTGGCAGCATGAGGTTGTTGAGATCGCCTTAAAAGACAAAAAAGAGAGCAGCACAACAACATAAGGTTTGTTGTGCCGGCGGACATCAGGGCGTTTTGCCAAAGACTCAGGCGTCTTGCTGCTGTGCCATAGCACGGTCAACCGGTGCTTCAAGTTGTAACCTTTGTGCCTGGATCACCACCTGAGTTCTGTTACTGACCCCCAGTTTTCTGAAAATAGCGGTCAGATGGGCTTTGACTGTCGCTTCTGAAATATGCAAGTCATAAGCAATTTGTTTGTTTAACCAGCCTTCGGTCAGGTAATACAACACTTTATATTGCTGATGGGTGAGTTGCGCTACTTTGGCGGCTAAATCAAGGTCATTCAGATTATTCGGATCCGGTTTAAACAATTGCTGCATGTTGTGTGGCAACCAGATGTCGCCATTCATTACTGCATTTAATGCTTTACCAATTTCCACCGGATGAGCCGACTTCGGCACATAAGCTGAAGCACCAAAAGTCATGACACGGCGGATAACGTCCGGATCGTCGCTGGCAGAAATCACCACTATTGGTAAAGCCGGGTAGTTTTTTCTCAGCTGAATTAACCCCAGAAAACCGCAGTTGCCTGGCATATGTAAATCCAAAAGCAGTAAGTCAGTGTCCGGATGTTGCTCCAGAGCCTGACAGGTGGCTTCAAAACAATC
>JAYRUI010000442.1:0-3123 GCA_041919175.1 Rheinheimera sp.
CCCCAGTCGGTATTAAATCATCCGGATGAATAAAATCGGTAAAAGGCCGGCCCATCAGTTCAGCTTCGCTATACCCTAAAATCCGGCAAAAAGCCGCATTAACCCGCTCAAAATAATTCTGATCATTGGCAATACAAAGCACATCCCGCGACAAGGTAAAAAACTGCTGCAACTCAATGCGCGTTTGTTGTTGCGCTGTCACATCCTGCACAGTGCCAATCAGTCGGGCCGAACTGTCGGACACTGGTGCTGTCCATTTAGCCACCTGATGCAACCAACGGATATTGCCATCCGGCAACCGGATACGGTGCAGAATATTTTGCTCACCGCCAGCTTCGGCCAAGGCTTCGCTATGGCGCACCATTGGTTTATCTTCCGGATGAAGACACTGATAAAACAGGGTTCTGCTGGGTGAAACGTTTTGTGGCGACACGCCGTAAATGTCATACACCATAGGCGACCACCATAAATCATCATTCACAGTGTTTGCTTCCCAAAAACCAATACGGCCATTGCGGCTGGCCATTTCCTGCTTTTCCAGTAACAGCTGGTAGTCCCGCTGTAAGCTCAGATGCTGACTAAAGGTATGCACAGTGCTGGCAACAGACGCCATTGCTGCCACAAAATGTTGTTCATCAACAGTCCATTGACGCTTGCCACTGACCTGCTCAATACAAATAACCCCGGATAAACCTTGTTCAGACTGGATCACGGCATCGAGCATCGAGCAAATGCCAGCCGATTGCAGATAACCATCGTTAAATTCGGCGGTGGCAGCATGGGTGGCGGCGTCTGAAGCGGCAATGAATACCTCCTGAGTTAAGGCCTGAAAGTACTCCGGATATTTACTGCGTTGCAGGCTAGCGCCCTGATGATGCGATTTGTCTTTATATTCAAATAAATCAATGCATTGAAGTGCATCCGCCGCACTAAACAACCAGACACTGACACGGTCTGCATATAAAGCGTGACTGATTTGTTCGGTCAAAAATTGCCAGGCCTGGGTAGGATCGCGGGCAAATAACAAAGGCGATGCGAGAATTTGTGCCTGGAGTGCTAACAGCTGCTGCCCTTGCCTTGGCTCGCGCTGTGCACCACCTTGTGAGACAGATGGCGTCTGAGTCATAACAAGAAAAAACTCTATGATTTGGCAAGGGATACGGATAGTTGTAGCAGCAGCCAGGCTGTGCGGCAAGCATAAAGCAGCAGACACAGACCGGCCAACAGCGGCAAATTACAATGCGGTCATTTGCCGTACTAACAATTGCAGGTTTTGTTGCTCACGAAAATCATTAATATCCAGCTGATATACCAAAGACACTTGCTGCACATTGGCATTGGGCCAGCTTTTGTTATCGGCATTAAACCAGATGGCGTCCAGCAGCTTGCCGTCGGGCGCCTGCAACATCATTTTTAAATGTTTATCAGACAACATCCGCTGTTGCACCAGCTTAAATTTGCCTTCAAATACCGGTTCCGGAAATGCCTGGCCCCAGGGGCCTGCCTGTTGTAATAACTCCGCCATGTCAACAGTAAGATACTCTGCTGCCAGTTCACCATCGGTATAAATCACTGCGGTCAGCAATTCTGGCGTCAGGTATTTTTTGGCGACAAAATTCAGCGCCAGCTGAAAGGTTTCCAACCTGTCTTCGGCAATCGTTAACCCTGCCGCCATGGCATGGCCACCAAATTTTTTAATCAGTCCAGGATACTGACTGGAAATCTCTTCCAGTAAATCACGGATATGCACACCATGAATTGAACGGGCCGAACCTTTCAGTTCGCCATCATCGCCTTTGGCAAAAGCCAGCACCGGCCTGTGGTAAAGCTCTTTCACCCGCCCAGCCAGAATACCAATGACCCCCTGATGCCAGTCGGACTGATATAAACACAAACAATCCGGCAGCTCGTTTTGGGCAAAAGACAAACGCTGTAAAAACGCCAGCGCTTCCGTTTGCATGCCTTGTTCTATTTCACGACGGGATAAATTCAGGCTATCCAGCTCTGCCGCCAGTCGTCTTGCGACGTTAATTTCCGGTGCCAGCAAACAGGCGATGCCAAGCGACATATCATCCAGTCTGCCGGCCGCATTGAGCCTTGGTGCCAGCGCAAAACCAAAATCCTGTGCTGTCAGTTTTTCCGCTTTGCGGTTGGCCACATCAATCAGTGCCTGAATGCCGGGTCGTACTTTACCGGCGCGAATACGTGCCAGCCCCTGAAACACCAGAATACGGTTATTGCTATCCAGCGGCACCACGTCGGCGACAGTGCCGAGCGCCACTAAATCTAATAATTCCGCCAGGTTAGGCTCTGGTTTGGCGGCAAAATCACCGCGCTCACGCAAAAACGATCGCAGCGCCAATAACAGATAAAAAACCACGCCAACACCGGCCAGCGCTTTACTTGGAAAGCCACAACCTGGTTGATTCGGATTCACAATAGCGTCAGCCAGCGGCAATTCGCTGCCCGCCAGATGGTGATCGGTGACCAGTACTTTGACACCGGCATTTTTGGCAAGCAGTACACCGTCAATGGCGGAAATACCGTTGTCCACGGTAATAATCAGCTCGGCACCTTGTGCCACTGCCAATTCAGCCATTTGTGGTGACAAGCCGTAACCAAACTCAAAGCGGTTAGGCACCAGATATTCCACACGCGCAAAACCAAACGCTTTTAAGCCTGCCAACAATACAGCTGTGCTGGTCGCACCATCGGCATCAAAGTCACCGACAATCACAATTTGTTGTTGCTGCGAAAGGGCTGTCACCAATAATGCCACCGCCGCATCAATGCCTTTCAACTGAGAAAAAGGCAATAAATGGGCGGCTGAACGCTGCAACTGCTCTGGTAAGGCAATACCCCGGTGGGCATAAATACGTTGCAACACCGGATGCACCGGCAAAGCAAAAGCCGCCTCGGTTTGCACCGGGCGGACTTGGGTTGTTTTGAGCTGGAATGTCATGAAGTCAGGTTATTTCGCCGGTTTTGATAAGGTTGCTATTAAAGCTTCAGCTGGCTGATAACCAGGGATCAGCGTACCGTCCTGCAGCACTATGGCTGGTGTACCACTAATGCCAAAACTCTGGCCGGTTTCGTATTGTTCAGCCACATTGTTCTTACACT